>NZ_JAHHPR010000459.1:0-3729 GCF_024606255.1 Endozoicomonas sp. SESOKO3 | reverse complement strand
TCAGTACAGCCTGAGTATTATTACCTCTGGGACAAACTGAAAGTTTCCAACAGGCCTCTGGTGATCAAATACAAATATCCATTCTGGTATAACACTTTCGCTACTCACAGTCGTTATCGAGTGATTGATGTTCAACCGGTTGAGAGCAGCTTTTCCAAAACACCTTCATTTACTCAACACCCCAATGGCATTGATTTAGATCCGGTGGTACAAAATTCAAGGGTCTTCAGTCAATGGCAAACATTCGGGCTGGTGCTTCATGTAGCCCGTTGGTCAGTGAGCCACAACTGTTTGGTATACCTTCATTTGGGTGGCACCGCCAGGATTATGAAAAGCAGACCGGTTTACACACCCTCTCTTGAATACAATCCTGATAATCGTGAATATGAATTCACAACGGTTTCAACTTATGAAACTTATGAGGTTGAAGTACCCAATGTTGTAAAACTGAGCACGAGCGACGAAGCCATTTGTCGCTATGCAGAAGATGCCGCTGTATCGCAGTCAGAAGTCTATGTCGAATACACTGGAGTAAAAGCCCGGCCTGATACCGAGATGTTTCATGTTCTCCACTCTATCCAAGTTGAAGCGCCTTATGGTAATGAAGAAAAGTAATGATTCAAGCTGACGCAACAACAATCCTTGGTTTGATACGTCAGAGCACCTGAAAAGCACGAAAACCGCTTAAACAGAAACAGCCGCCTTAATGTGAGGGTGAGCCTTATAATCAACCAGTTCAAAGTCATCAATGGTAAATTCGAAAAGATTCCTGATGGCAGGGTTCAGCTTCATTGTTGGTGAATGAAAAGGCTTACGGGTCAGCTGTTCTTCTGCCTGCTCCAGATGGTTGGAGTAAAGATGGGCATCACCAAAGGTATGAACAAAATCCCCCAGCTTCAGATCACATACCTGGGCAATCATCATCGTGAGTAACGCATAAGATGCGATGTTAAAAGGCACACCCAGGAAAATATCAGCACTGCGCTGATAGAGCTGGCAGGAAAGCTTGCCATCCAGAACATAGAACTGAAACAGACAGTGACAGGGAGGCAAAGCCTGTTTACCCATAGCGGCATTGTCTTTAGGGCTGAACTTTACATCGGGCAGCACACTGGGATTCCAGGCACTGATGACCAGCCTTCTGGAGTCTGGATTGGTTTTTATTTCATCCAACAGCCATTGAATCTGATCAAACGTTTCGCCGTTTGCATTTTCCCAGCTTCGCCACTGCTTGCCGTAAACAGGGCCCAGTTCTCCTTCATCCGTCGCCCACTCATCCCAGATTCTGACACCGTTTTCCTTCAGATAGGCAATATTAGTGTCACCCTTCAGGAACCAGAGCAATTCATGAATAATGGAGCGCAGATGACACTTCTTGGTGGTGACCAGTGGGAAACCTTTCGACAGATCAAAGCGCATTTGATAGCCAAAAACACTGTATGTTCCAGTGCCGGTTCGATCCGATTTGAAAGTACCTTGCTCTTTCACATGACGCAGGAGATCGAGATACTGTTTCATGGCATTGATCCTTTATTTATTTGCTCATGGCTTTTAATTCCGCTCACGGCTGCTCTTTCCACTCATGGCTGCTTTCCTACCAGATTTGACCGCATGTTTTTTCAACCAGACCCGATCATCCTGATTTTGACCATCTACCAGTGGAAACTTTTTATAGGCTACCACCATAAGTCCCGCACCCAGAAGGATCATGGGCACCGTCAGCAACTGTCCCATCGTCAACCAGTCAAAAGCAATGAAGCCCAGCTGCTGGTCAGGTTCCCGAACAAATTCTACGCAGAAGCGCCCAACACCATAGATCAACAGGAATAGACCGGACACGGCCATACGGGGACGAGGTTTGGCCGAGAACCACCAGAGCACTCCAAACAGGATGACCCCCTCAATAACGAACTGGTAAAGCTGTGATGGGTGTCTTGGCATCCGGGAGGGATCCGTCGGAAATACCATGGCCCATGGAACATCTGTTATCCTTCCCCATAGCTCACCGCCAATAAAGTTACCCACACGACCCATGCCCAGTCCCAGAGGAACGAAAGGGGCAACGAAGTCTGTCATCTGAAAGAAGTTCTTATCGATCTTGCGGCCAAAGAGGAATACGGCCAGCAAAACCCCCAATAAACCACCATGGAAAGACATGCCACCTTCCCAGATACTAAACAGCCAGAGTGGGTTTTGCAGAAAATAATCAAAGTTATAAAACAGCACATAGCCCATGCGCCCGCCCACTATGACCCCAACGGCGACATAGAATAATAAATCCCCAATTTGTTCGGAATTCCATAAACCGTTTGATTTTTTGGCTCTCTGAACAGCCAGCCACCAGCCTCCGGCAAAACCCACCAGGTACATTAGACCGTACCAGTGGACTTTGAGAGGTCCAAGGCTGATCGCAACGGGATCAATTTGAGGATATGGGATCACAGGAGGATTCCGGATAGTTCTCAAGGTTAACTGTTACGTACTCTTCTGTTTCAGTCAGAGAGAAGTACATTTGGCGGACCAGTGTATCAGCTGGATAGAGGATTGAGCCAGCTGACCAGGCCCTTTTACATTGAGAAAAGAAACTTACACCCTACTATCAATAACAGGACAACGAACAGTTTTTGCAGCTTTTCAGAAGACAGCTTGTGGGCTAACTCAGCTCCAAAGCGAGCAAACAGTACACTGGTCAGGACAATGCCAAGAAATGCCGGCCAGTAGACGTAACCGGTACTCATCGTCGGCAACAGCTCGTTTTCATGACCCAGAAACATGTTAGCCGCGGTTCCCATTAAAGCAATCGGCAACCCACACGCAGCAGAAGTCGCTACTGCCTGGGTCATAGAGAGGTTGTACTTGCGCAAAAGTGGTACCGACAGGGTTCCACCACCGATTCCAAAGATGCTGGAAGCCCAGCCTATGACGCCTCCGGCTGCCACCAACACAGGTCTTGCCAGCACCCTACTGCTTTCAGAAGGCTTGAAGCCAAACCACATTTTTGCGGCCACTGCCAAGGCAAAAATCCCAATGACTTTCTGAAGCATCGGACCTGACATCTGGATGGCAGTATGAACCCCCAGCCATGACCCCATCAGAATTCCGATAGTCAAAACACTGAAAACAGGCCACTGCACAGCCCCCTTGACATGATGAGCACGAATCGAACTGAGCGAAGTGACAACAATAGTGGCAAGAGAGGTACCCACAGCGAGATGGGTGAAAATATCAGGAGATAACCCCTGCAGCTTGAAGCTGAAAACCAGTACCGGAACAATTATCAGCCCGCCACCGATCCCGAACAGGCCAGCCAGAGTCCCGGCCAGAGCACCAAGCAGAAGGTAAGAAAGAAAAATCATTAAACAGCAATCCAACTAAGCAGCCTCAAATCAGGAATCCTGTCATGATTCTCCGTGGCTGAGGCCATCAAACATTATCAGCGCAGCATCCCCTAAAGGATGAAGATCGATCCTTATTCTAAACAAAATTAACACGTTAATTGACTAGAAAATCACTATTTAGCTCATCTCTTTTAAGAACATAACCCGCCAGGAAGCTCATTTAACCTCACTACAATAGCATCATGGAATACAGCATCGAAGCATCTTCCCTGAAACCGGGACGTTGTAGGACAGAAACAATAACGTACAAATTTTGCCTATCAACTAGCAAGAAAGTCTTCTCAGAAACAGACAACAGAGCCATTTGCACTGACGCCCTGGCAATATGGCT
>NZ_JAHHPR010000458.1:0-3876 GCF_024606255.1 Endozoicomonas sp. SESOKO3 | reverse complement strand
AACATAAGGGTCAGTTTGAGTTTATTCCAACTCTGAAAACACCATCCCATATCGGCATTGTATACAGAGGCGATTCGAGACCTCCGGAAACCATCTTCAAAACAGGATTTAATCGAAAATCAGATGATTCGGATTCAATTAACGATAATGACTTCCTTGAAGCTTTGCTGAATACGAAATTGAGCCCCTATCATCTAACATATGGACTATGCATTGGCAACTGCCAATTGGTGAATGACTCACAAAATAACATCATCAATACCAGCCGCAACATTGCGGTCGCAACTTGGTTCCCATGGTTTTCATCGCAGCATGAGACGGACGACTTGCCTGAGCCTTGGGAGGAAGACAGCACCTATGTTTATCAGTGTTATGTCAATACCGGTATCGACATTTGCAAAACAGCTGCAGATCTGACGGGAGGGGGGCTACACACTACTTCTATCACGTCTGCAGAAGAAGTACTCACGACAGGCATACCTCCTGAACATATAGTGAGTTCATGGCCGGTTAAACGAACGGTCTTTGATGCCGGGCGTCATTATATGTACGGTTTAAAAACCAGAATTCAGGAAAAAATAGAAAACCCTCACACTGATCAATGTGTAAAAACATTTACAGAAGCATTTCGGCCACCTTTGGATCCAATACATCGTAACCATTCAATTTCGTTAAGCATAGGCGCACATTTTGGAATAGTTACTGACCAGGAGGATGATGAGCTGTCATGAGGGCATTGCTCATAAGCTACCTGACATGACCTGAGTACCAGGCTGGGATTAGCTCACTCCCTGATACCATCCTCATACAGACTTCGGAATTCCGGCGGGGAAATACCGAAGTCTGCCCTCACGAAAACCAGAACAGTTAATCCTTTGCTTATCATTGTTTAAAAAACATATGCAACAAAGGAACTTTACTGAAATAAAGCAATCTATACCTTCAATCAGACAAGAATTAATTGTTTTGTCCTGAACATGACGTTTATATATTAAGGAGAATCACGATGTCACTCCCTGTTTCCAATCATTGCGCCATAATCCATGGTGGATCTGGCACTGTGCCAGAACAATCCACAAAATTGGACAAGAAAAAACAATGGGGTCGCCGAGAAGTAAGAGAAAACGCCCCCCTCCAAAAAACCAGTAAGAAAAATACGGCTGCAATCCATGGCAAAAAATTCACTGCTATGTCGATAACAGAACGTTTTGTTTTTGCTCTTGGTCTTTTTTCAGGTTTACAGAGTGTGTCTGCAAAAGGCAATGGAAAAAGTGACACGTGCAGTATGGTATCCCCAACAACAGCTGAACTCAACACTTGCCCAAAAGCTGGCTTTTCAGAATGGGTCGCAAAATTACAGGAAACAGGCCGAAAAGATGATGCACAGAAGGCGTGTCTGGCAGATACGTGCTCAGCCCCCAAAGAAACCATCCACAAAAAAAAATCAGCGCCTGAAAGAGAAAGTCAGTCTCAATCCTGTCAGAAACCAACCCTGATGGAACAGATCGGTCCAGCGGACAGAATGACCGGTGTTTATAAAAAATCAGACGAGACCAGTCTGGTCCTTGGTATTAAGAACCCTGAAACAGTTCCTGTCATAAAAAAATATAAAGACCTCGTCCGTATGGAGTCCAAGGCGTTAGAGTTAAAAAAGATTCTGGAACAGACTAACCAATACATCAAAATACACAACAATGATTTCGGAATGCTTGTTTATGATCATAAGCAATTTACTGTTCTAAAAAAGTATGATCTCTTTCCTTTAAGCCCCTGCATGAAAGGCCTGTTTGATGAACTCGACAGCTACGATACGGCATTAAAAGAAATTTTCATGTATCAGAAAGAATCCGGAGATTATCAAGCCTATGCTAAAGAACTGGACGAATTAATAAAAGGACGCAGGACTGTATGTGTAGGCTTATTACGATCATTAAAAAGCAAATTTAATGATTTAGAAAGACAGACATCAACTGCATTAAAAGTTAATAGTGATCGCAAAAAAGAGGATATTCTGCAGCACAGAAAATACATTGATTCCCAGATTAAAAAATCAGAAGCCATTCTTAGCTCTGTAGAAATAAAAAAAATGTTCCGTCAATGCATGAAGGATCGTCAAGATTGCCTCAACGAGCAAAAGTGGACTGAAGCCAGGGAGCTTGCTGAAAGAGTCAGAGCCAGGAGAGAAGCAAACAAGAAAAGCTATGGTATGAAGTTACTTAATTTACTGTCTGTAACTTACTTAGTATCTTGTCTGAGCCTGATAGGTTCTTCGCTTGCATTGATTCCTTTGCCAAGAAAAATAACCCGTTACTTCGCCGCCAGAAAAAAAATAGACACTAGTCGCATATTAGAAAAAATAATCAGAACCGAGAAACTGAAGATGCCAGTGGACATCAAAAAATCTATGGATAAGTGCGACACTGCTGAAGACGCAGCGATTTCAAGCAAGACCAGCATCAAGTTGAATCTGTACCCCAACGACTGGGAACACGTGTCTTTACCAAACTATCATGACTTTAAGCAAATCAGGAAAAATAAGCGACCCAAACAAAATATTGGAGCAATAGCTAAAATCAAGGATATCGTTATGCCAAAAGACGAGCTGCCTGTGAGGCCGTGGAAAGAGGATATACCGATAAACCACCAATGCATCAGGCCAATTTACAAAAGAGGTTTTACCCCATCCGGTAAAGAAACGGATACAAAAAACATCGTTGCCTATGCCTATTTTGATCCTTCATCAGATGCAATCAAAAGTACAATATCCGATGATGCCATTGAAAAAATGCAAAGCATTCATGAAACAGGCCGTTATGCGCCCCATGAAAGAGGCGCTACAGGCTACAAATGCTTTAGATATAAGGATGTGCCATTGTGGGAGTTTAAAGTGGCTGGAGATGAACGGGTATACGGCTTAACGATTCAAGCAAATGAGGAAGGTAGACAAGCGGGTGTTGCTCCCCTGGTTATATTCGACACGATATTGAATAAGAAATTATAAGCGCCAACCGGCTCTTACATTGCACTTATTGCATTAATCCAGCATACAGTGAGTTACAAATCGAATTCAAATTCACGCTACTTGAAAACTCTATGGCAATTTCTGTCAACTCATCGGATTTGAGCACAAGCGCGTTACTGGCGTTGAATGCCTCCCGCAAGTAGGCATTATTAACAGATGTCTGAAACGCGTCAGGGTTATCAATTGCAGACATCATGGCATAAAGCTCCTCAGGCGAGGATGGATCATAAGCGCCACATCTGTCCCTGACCGTATCGTGAGCCTCAATGGAAGCACCAACCCAACAATACGTTAAGCAGCCGCCTTTCGAGTGCGTCACTTCATACAGGTAATGCGCGAAGGCTTGACGAATCGCCCGCTTGCATATGTCTTTTAAGTCCCGGAAAAGCTTTTGCTCCTCATGTGACAATTCAAGGCGATCAAGAATAGGTCCATATTCGTTTTTGATATCATTCTCATTTTTCTGTTCTTCTTTTTGAAATCGAGATCGCTGATGAGGAGGCAGTGATTTAACGTAGCCTGGAAGAGAATTGGTTCTATCCAATAATGTTCTTATCTCACAGATTCTCAGAGCATGGATGTATTCTTCATATTTTGCATCATATTGATTG
The DNA here is from genome assembly GCF_024606255.1 of Endozoicomonas sp. SESOKO3. Lineage (NCBI taxonomy): Bacteria > Pseudomonadati > Pseudomonadota > Gammaproteobacteria > Oceanospirillales > Endozoicomonadaceae > Endozoicomonas > Endozoicomonas sp. SESOKO3. Next base: position 243 of record NZ_JAHHPR010000458.1, on the reverse strand, counting down.
GATTTTTCCATTAGGTACGTCAAGTCGAAGTTTTTCTCAACGCTTAGCTGAAACAGGGCCTCGGTCTTTTCATGAATCACTCCTTTATACCAGAAAGGTTTCCCCATGATAATCACCGGACGGTGGTTCGCTTTGCCCGAGGTTAACTGCTTAAATGCAGGATAGTGCACCAACATACGCTCTATATTCGGAATGCCCTCAGGTTGGTCCGTCCAGGCAGCTTGTATAGATGAGCGTTTAATT
>NZ_JAHHPR010000457.1:0-1083 GCF_024606255.1 Endozoicomonas sp. SESOKO3 | reverse complement strand
TGCTTTCTGGGTTATAGAAGCCAAGAACACCTTAGATAAAATAGATATTGCCTTCAGAGAGGCTGTTGATTATGCAAAAGATATAAACCAATCTGATGCGGTTAAAGCAAAAATCGTTACCGGCGTTGCCGGTAACGATGATGATGGATACTTGGTTCAAACCGCATATATATCAACTGCTGGCGCAGTTGATATTGTCGAATATAACAGTAAAACAATAACCGGTTTCTTATCGCCTGATCAGGCTAACTATCTAATAGATAATGAAACACACATCCTGAATGAACTGGTTACCGATGAATCAATACTTCTAAATATTGCCGAGCAAATTAACGAAGATCTGCATAAGGCTTCAATTAATAAAGATCTCCGTGCAACGGTAATGTCTTCCGTGTTACTGGCTATGGTATCTGACACTCTGCCAAATTTTAATGCATCTCCAGATGTATTTATTAAAGATATAAATAACAGAGCGGAAGATGTTTTAATTAATCATGCAAAGAGGGAGTTTGCCGAGTACATCGAGCTAAGACTCCCACAAGAAGATGCCGCAAAAGCAAAATATAAAGCTGCTGTTGTAAAAGTTTTCTTCCTTTTAAGAAAAATCAATATTAAAGCAGCGATGGATGGCAGCCATGATTTACTAGGTAAATTCTACGAAGTTTTCTTGAAGTATGGGAATGGTGCAAAAGACATTGGCATAGTTTTGACTCCTAGGCATATAACAGAATTTTCAAGCCATATCCTAAATATCAACTCTAATGATTTGGTCTATGATCCCGCGTGTGGGACAGGTGGCTTCCTTGTAGCGGCATATGATAGGGTGAGATTGAAAGAGCCCGATGACGTTGAAATGTTTAAGAAGCATAAGATATTTGGTATCGAACAACAGGCAAATGTCGCATCGCTTGCAATTGTTAATATGATCTTTAGAGGGGATGGCAAGAACAATATTATCAATGGTGATTGTCTCGCTAAGAATTTAAATAGAAAAATTAGAAATGGAGAGCTTTCGGCAGAATATATCGAAGAGGAAGGAGAAAGACAGCCAGTAACGAAAGTCCTCATGAATCCCCCTTTTGC
>NZ_JAHHPR010000456.1:0-1293 GCF_024606255.1 Endozoicomonas sp. SESOKO3 | reverse complement strand
AGAGTGAGTTTTCATTATTGCTCGATTTGCCCCCGGGAATACAATCCAAAATTTTTACTTATTTGCAGACCCGTGATATTGCCCATTTAACACGGGCAAATTCATACATGAACAACACGGTCAAAAATGATGTTGCAATGGCAAGGGCATGGTATCGCCGGTTTGCTTCATCACACCAGGCTCTTATAAAGACAATCGTCACTGTAAAAGATAAAGATGAACTCCAGAAATGGTTGAAGCGTTTCACGAAGGATGAGCCATTAGTCAAGTCAGTCATGGATCGTCATGGGAGTATTTACTTTCCTGCTCTGTTCTTTTTCACCCTCACTAATCGGATGTCTCAATGTAAAACATTTAAATTAGAGACAAAAGCCATCCTCCCCAGTGATGGTGGGGTGAGGTTAGCTGCCTTCAGCGCCGATGACCACCATGTGGCATGCGCTACTGACGATAACAGCTTGAGAATCTTCGGCCAAAAGAGCGATGGATCATGGCAACCAAAAGGCACTTTCTCTCATGATGACGACGTCATAGCGCTCACCTTCAGCGCCAATGGCCTCTTCGTGTTGACCACCATTAACGATTACAAGGCGATAATCTACGGCAAGAAGAACGATGGAACATGGGAAGAAAAAGCGACTATTATCCATCATCGCTGTGTCAACTCAGCCACCTTCAGCGCCGATGGTCGCTATGTAGTGACTGCCAGTGGAGATCGCAAAGCGAAAATTTATGGCCGGTGCGACGATGGTTCATGGGTAGAAGAAACCATCATTCACCACGATCGTCCTGTCGAATCCGCCTTCTTCAGCGCCGATAGCCGCTATGTAGTGACCGCCAGTGAAGATGGCAAGGCGAAAATCTATGGCCGGAGTGACGATGGGTCATGGGCAGAAAAAACCATTATTTCCCACGACAAGGAGGTCTACTCGGCCAGGTTCAGCGCAAGTGGCCGCTATGTGATCACCCGTGGCAGAGACAACAAGATGAAAATCTATGGCCTGGACGACGGGTTATGGGAAGAAAAAACCACTATTTCCTACAATAGCTGGTTCTACTCAGCAGCCTTCAGCGCCAATGACCGCTATGTATTGACCGCCACTAAAGATCAAAAGGTGAGAATCCATGGCCTGGCCGACAATGGATCGTGGGAAGTAAAAGCGACTATTTCCCATGATGGCGAGCTCTACTCAGCCACCTTCAGCCCAGATAGCCGCTATGTATTGTCTGGCAGTGGCGATGGCAAGGCGAAACTCTATGGTCAGAAAGACGACAATGGATCATGGGAAGAAA
>NZ_JAHHPR010000455.1:0-1438 GCF_024606255.1 Endozoicomonas sp. SESOKO3 | reverse complement strand
CCATGGAAACTCTGGTGCCGGGAGTGGATGGGCAGCCCTGGAAAGGTTCTACTCTGCAGTATTGTGGCGGTGGCTCCAATATGAATTTTGAAATTACCGTACCTTCATCAGAAGTATCCGGGCTCGAACCCGGCATCTACAAAGATACGGTAACGGTGACAGTATCAGTTCATTAAATCAGAACGTCTTTCTTTCCTCAGTGCTGCCGTTGAACAAACCGTATTCGACTTCAGTGTTGCTGCTGGGGATTTTCAATGTCCAGCTCTGCCCGGCATAGAGCCGTTTAATATCATCAATGTCAGTGCACTGACGCTTGCCTTTCTGGCCTGAGCAGAATTGCCCATTTCGTAATACCACATTAATGTTGCCACTGTTGGTAAAAGTGATTGAGTCTCTCTCTCGCTTGGCTGTCACTTTGTATTCCGGATTTTCCGGGCGAACAAAGACCAGCGCCTGGTATGCAATCAGCAGTTTAATAGCGTTCTGAGTGGCTTCCAGGTCACCGACGACGGGTTTGAAGGTCACCCTGTAGACCGACTCTACTTTTTTTGGTGTTTCAAGGCTGACCAGTCGAACTGTTTTTCGGCTGTTGGGGGCGACAATGGTTTTCTGTGGCGTGCTGAGTAATTTCAGCTCGGAGGGGTCGGTAATACGAACCCTTTCTTCCTGATCAGTTCCGGGGTTAACGACTTTGTAGACCTCAGTCTGCAGATACAGATTTTCCTTATCCGGATTGGTAACGACTATGTCCTGACGAGGGGATTTGTCCGGCTCGAAATAAACGATCATTTTATCCAGAGACATGGCACCATAGGTATTGAGGGACATAGCCAGAGATACCATAGCCAGAGATGCCATAGCTAATAATTGAGGTAAGCGAGGAAGTTTAAGCCATGACCGCATCTGTTGGGCCCTTGTGTTTCTGTAATCTGGTCCAGTCACTCAAGTGATCTCTTTTTCATCATCACTATGAATATCAGGCAATAGTCTTGGGGTTCCATTTTACGGGCACTATTGCCTGTGGTAAACCATCTTATTCGGCATTGATAATCAAGTTCAGTTCACCTTTGAGGGGCTGCTGAGCGACGTCTTGAGGTAGCTTCACCATAAAACCCGTTCGACTGCTATCGCAGTCTGAGTTGCCTGATAGTGCATTGATCGGGTTGCTGTTCTGACCGCTGTTAAGGGCCTGGGCTTCCTGATTAGAAGGCCACAGGTCGACTTCATAGTTATAGGATCTTTGATCATTTCTCAGAGCATAGGAGCCACCCGCTCCTGAACCTTCTGTGACAACAGAATACTGATTAATCCCTGTGCCCCTGATGCAAATAGGCTCCACTTCATTGAATGTGGCAACGGTTGAAGTCGCATCATTGAGGTTGGGAGCGTTTGAATCAGCGTCATCCGTTTGAGATATGGACGGGGTTGCTATGGAGGC
>NZ_JAHHPR010000454.1:0-4174 GCF_024606255.1 Endozoicomonas sp. SESOKO3 | reverse complement strand
CTGTTGCAATCAAAGTTTGAAAAGAGGCATTGAACTCAGGGTGTCTTAAAGTACCTGGGGCGTAGAAACAAAACGTATTAAAAACAGCTTAGGTAAAGGAGAAACAGATGCAATTAAAGAAGTAGTTAAAAGTGTGGCGCTATCGGCGGGACTGTTCTCTTCCGGGCTTCAGGCAGCTGAGAACCCAACAGGACCGACTGCAGACTCATCTACCGGCAAGTTTGATATCTTTCTTAGAAACGAGGTTCAAATGAGGCTCTTTGCTCTGGTGGACGTAACTTTCAATACCACCTCTGCCACTACCGGTGATCTCACTGGTTTCACTCCTTCCTGTGTTGATTCAAATGTTGAACGATACGAAGTCAGTCTGGCAAGCGACCATAATTTTACATTGGAACCATCAGGAGCAGGTCCTGCAGACGAAATCCCTTATTTGTTGACCTATTCTCAGAAAGGTGGTGCGGCGGATCAGGTCTGGGGAGCGGGTCAGTTGGTGTCGGGTGCTGTGGCAGGTGATTTTAAAAGAGATGGCCCTATTGGAGGTAACACTTGTGATGCTGCTCTGGACTCTAAAATTACTGTAGACATTAAAGAAGCGGACTATAAAGGTAAAAGTGTAGGCGTATATTCAGACACTGTCACAGTCGTAGTCACAGCTATTTAATCCCTAATGGCCGGTAAAGTTGACTCTGGTCTGGTCACTGGCTTTCCAAAAAATATGAAAGCGGCGCTGAGTAACAGCCCTGAGTCGGCCCTCGGTGTAAAGTACCTCTGTCAGGTAATTAAGTATCAGAGCAGTAACGAAAATGATTGTTTCGGGCCATGACAAAATGGAAATGCGTTGACATTTTATGTGTTGCGTTGCTCATGGTTTTTGTTTGCTCGAAAACTATGGCCAATCAGGCGCTTTTTCTTGCCCAGAATAAAGCTCCCAAAGGTTTTGAGACCCTTAGTCAGCCTCAGCGATCGCTGGTGGATATTTATTATGGCAACCGCTATTTAACCTCCCAGCTGGCTACCTTCCAACCCGGTGAAGTTACCCTTTCCAATGTTAATGATGTGGTTCGCCTTATCGGTTCGGTGAACGATCCTGTTTTTTTGGCTTCGGCTTTATCCGGCGAGTTGAATACCCATACTGAGGCTATTTGTCCGCCCGGTGTCACCAAAGATTGTGGTGTTCTTAACCCTCCCGTTGCCGGTGTGATTTTTGATGAATCCCGCTTCAGGGTCGATGTGTTTGTTAATCCCCGCTTCCTGTTAACCCGAGCTGCCGATGTCAGAAAATACCTGCCGCCTTCTGACTCAGGCTTTGCCATGATGCAAAACTTTTCGGCAGCAGTAACCGGTATATCTGAAGATGCCAATGGCAGTGACTATACTTTGTACGGCCTGACGCTGCTCTCTTATCATGAAAATAGTGTGTTGTGGAGCTGGGACTATTCAAAGTCTCAAGACTTCTCGGTCAATCAGCTATACGGTCAGAGGGATTTTGAAGGCTTTGAGTACGATGTTGGCCTGCTTTCAAGTCGGGGGTTTGGCCTCAATTTTACGTCTGATCAGCCCCTTGTCGGAGCCCGGTTTCGGACTTCTGATAACACCAGAGAAGATACCGATTTCAGTGGCGGTATGCCGATCGATATCTTTATGCCGCTCAGGGGCAGGGTTGAAGTCAGACGAGATGGACGACTGATTGCGTCTTATTTTCTTGAAGCGGGTCTTCAGGCTCTGAATACCACTACTTTTCCCACGGGTGCCTACGATATAGACATCCGGATTCTGGATGAGCAGGGTAACCTTCAGTCTGAGGAAACCCGTTTCTTTGCCAAGCAGTTTCAACTACCGCCTGAAGGTGAATGGCTGTTTTTTGCTGAGACCGGGCGTGTGATGACATCGGTTTTTGATGGGGTTCTGCCTGATAGTACTCAACAGTGGTTGACCCGGGCCGGTGTGAGTCGGAGAATTTTTGAGACGGTGGCAGGGACTTTGTCTGCTGCCGCTACTTTAGATACTTCATTGCTTGAGCTGGGGCTATTCAAGTTGGGCTATCGTTATGAGTTATCACCCTCGGTGATGCTGGCAGATAATGGCAGCTATGGTATGACTCTCATAGCCAGAACCTGGCTGGGCAACGCCTCTTTGAATGGCAGTTATCGACGACTCTGGAGGGACGATAGTGAAGTGGAAAATTCCGATCGCCCGGCATTGATCGGTGATGCTTTTGAGCAAAGCAGTTTTTCTATTGCAGTACCCCTCTGGAGAGGCGCTGCCAATTACCGATTCAGCAGTAATAGAAATAATAACGATGGCAGAACAGAAACCCACGGAGTGAGTTATACCGCTACCGTTTTCAGAACGCTGGATTACGATACGAATGTTACTTTCAGTTTCAGTGAGTCAGAAGGTAACTCAGTAGCATTGTTGAGTCTGGAGTGGCGATTTCGTCAGGATCGATGGACTTTCCGGGTTAACCCCCGGGCTGAGGTTCAAGACACTAACGGCCTGGAAGACAGAACAGAAAAAATGAGGCTGTCAGCCTCCTGGGATGATGGTGACCTTTATGATGGTCAGCTGATTTCTACTGTCTCTGCAGAAGCGGGAAGTGGCGAACGAAGACTTGATGGTGTCTTGCAATACGGTGACCGTTTTGGCAAAGCAGCATTGACGGTTAACCATCGTTCAACAGAGGCCAATCGGGTTACTAACTATAACGGCAGTTTCAGCACCAGCTTTCTGACCGATGGCAATGTTGTGGCTATGGGTGGAGAGCGAGTGGCGGAGAGTGCTCTGGTGGTCAATCTGAAAGGTCGTGAAGGTGACGTGTTTGATGTAACCATTGATGGTCACAGGAGAGGCTACGCCGTGGCAGACAGACCGTCGGTGATCCCGCTGGCACCTTTTGAACAATATACCGTAACCCTGTCGCCTTCAGGGGATACGCTCTACAGTTTTGATGAGCGGGAGCGACGTGTCACCCTGTATCCCGGCAACGTCGTGACGCTGGACTATGAGGCTATACCCCTGAGACTGCTTTTTGGTCGCTTGTTGATGAAGGGTAAGCCTCTGGACGGAGCTCGGATTATTGGAGGACTTTATCCTGCCAGTTCGGACGATATTGGCATGTTCCAGATAGAAGCCCGCTCAGATACTCATGAGTTGAGGATTGAACTCGAGAATGGTTGGCAATGCACTGTGCCCGTCGTACCGGATGACAAGCAGTACATACTAAGAATGGGAACCCTGGATCTTTCCGAGTATGATTGTGGTCCCGATCTTCAAGGCCAGTTGACCAATGGCGAACGGTAAGGCTCCTGAGTATTAATGATACTCGGTTGTACAGCGATACTTCGATGGTTAAAGTTGGGGTCCGGTCAAAATAAAGCAGATGTTGTTTTCTTATGATGTTTCTCAGAGGAGTACTTGCGCTAATTGCACTGACATTAGCTAACACAGCTTCGGGCTTTTTCGTTTTTGGTCAGCCTCAGTATACTGCGCCGCTTGTTACCTGGGCCGGTGGGGATGTTGACATCGACCTACCTTTGCAGTTGCAGTCGTGCAATGGCACCGGTCTTGGGTCGCGCTTTCCTCGCTGCGGCTGGTTTCGACAATCTGAAGATTACACCATTGAAGCTTCTGGTTTTGATTTCATCTCTTCAGGGAGTGCTCCTGCTATAGAAATGTCCCGGGTGGTCTTTGAGCAGGGGGTAAATTCATTGTTGCTAAAAGATGGTAGCAATATTCCGGATACGAGTTCGACATTCCTGGCTCCGGGGACTTGGAGACAGGTTGGAGGGCAAGTATCGGTCAAGGTGAATGCTATCGAGTTAGAAGGGCGTCAACCCGGAAATTATCAGGCGGTATTAAAGCTCAAAGGCATGGAGAGTGGTGGTTTTATTCCTTATACCGATAACACTGACCTTATCTTTGAGCTGAAAATTCCTGATCGCATCCAGATCAGTGGCCTTAAAGACATGGCGCTTAGTGACAAGAATCTTCAGGGTAATATGGATTTTTGTGTATACACTCAAAGCGGATCTGACTTCACTGTCAGAGCCACTGGGTTGACGGGTGCTTTTCTTTTATCAGGTCGGGTGGGTTATCAGTTAAGAGTTGGGCAAGGGGGCCTCCATAGCAACCCCGTCCATATCTCAAACGGATGACGCTGATTCAAACGCTC
>NZ_JAHHPR010000453.1:0-2119 GCF_024606255.1 Endozoicomonas sp. SESOKO3 | reverse complement strand
CGTATATCCAGACAGTTCACAATTGGCAATCAACGCCGGAAGCTTGTTTGTCATCTGTCCATCATTGACAATGGTCCCGGCATTCCCGAACACCTCAAGGAAAATATTTTTTATCCCATGATCAGCGGCAGAGCGGAAGGAACCGGCCTGGGGCTACCAATGGCTCAGTACATTATCAGCCAGCATCAGGTGTTAATTGAATGTGACAGTAAACCGGGGCAGACCTGCTTTCACGTCTATCTCCCGCTAACGGTGAATGAGCCTACATCCCAACCTTCTTACCTCAGGCAGTCTTGAGCGGATAAACAACAGGAGTAATTAATGAGTACGGATTCTAAAGTCTGGATTATTGATGATGATCGTTCTATCCGCTGGGTGCTGGAAAAAGCACTGGCCGGAGAACAGATCGAAGCCGATGTCTTTGATTCTGCCGATAAGGCTCTGCGGGAGCTGCAATACTCTCAGCCTGAAGCTATTATCAGCGATGTCAGAATGCCTGGTACCAATGGGCTGGAATTTCTCAAGGAAGTTCACGAAACCTACCCGGACCTGCCTGTCATCATTATGACTGCCCATTCTGATCTTGAAAGTGCTGTCTCTTCCTATCAGGGTGGCGCTTTTGAATACCTTCCCAAACCCTTTGATATAGACGACGCCGTTTCGTTGGCCAAACGCGCCATTGAGCACAGTTGTCAGAAAAAGACAGAACAGGTGATCGAGGCGGTTGATAACGGCACTGAGATTATCGGTGAAGCACCCGCCATGCAGGAAGTCTTCCGTGCCATTGGCAGGTTATCGCAATCGAATATTACCGTACTCATCAATGGTGAATCCGGTACAGGTAAAGAACTGGTTGCCCACGCACTGCACAAGCATAGCCCCAGAGCCAGCAATCCTTTTATTGCCCTCAATATGGCAGCCATACCCAGAGATTTGATTGAATCAGAACTCTTTGGTCATGAAAAAGGGGCGTTTACTGGTGCCGGAGCCATGCGCAAGGGACGCTTTGAACAGTCCCAGAATGGCACACTGTTTCTTGATGAAATAGGGGACATGCCCGCAGAAACACAAACCCGATTGCTTCGGGTACTTGCAGATGGTGAGTTCTATCGAGTGGGTGGCCATACCCCGGTTAAAGTCGATGTCCGTATTATTGCAGCCACTCACCAGAATCTCGAAAAGCTGGTTGAGGAAGGCACATTTCGTGAGGACTTATTCCATCGACTCAATGTTATTCGGATTCACCTGCCGAGACTGAGAGAGCGTTCAGAAGATATCCCTGTTCTGGCCAGACATTTTCTGGACAGGGCCGCCAAGGAGCTGAACGTTGAACCCAAAGTACTGACCCAGGAAACGGCGAAATTTATTGCCAGTCTGGAATGGCCCGGCAATGTCAGACAGCTGGAGAACACTTGTCGTTGGTTGACGGTAATGGCTTCAGGCCGGGAAGTACTGATCTCTGACCTTCCACCTGAACTGTTAAGCCAGCCCGACAGTGGCCCAGTGACGCTCCAGCCAGGCAACTGGGAGCAACAGCTTCGTCTCTGGGCAGACAGAGAGCTTGCGGCCGGTAACAGCAGCATTCTGGACAAAGCGATCCCCGCTTTTGAAAAGATCATGATTGAATCAGCTCTGCAACATACGGGAGGTCGAAAAAGAGATGCTTCCGAGCTCTTAGGCTGGGGAAGAAACACCCTGACCCGTAAAATGAAAGAGCTGAAAATGTCTGACAAAGCTTTGACAGAATAACGTTTGTGACAACCAGGGAGAGCCGTTTCTGACGTTATTCTCCCTCTGAGCACATCAACACGCCCGAATATCTTGCTCTGCCACCCGTTAAACTGTCCTGCCAATCAAGTTTCTGAGAATTTCTATACTCGACTTAAGTAACACCAGACAGGAAGTAGGTGTAATATGAAACTCTCAGCAATGGTCTGCAGAGGCTTAGTTGCCTCGTTGTTTATTCTAATCACGTCTTCGACTTATTCTGCACAGCAAGGCAGCATTGGAAAAACCTCCACAGGTTCTTTCGGTATTCGCCTGGTCATAAAGCCTAACTTGCAAGCCTCCATAGCAACCCCGTCCATATCTCAAACGGATGACGCTGATTCAAACGCTC
>NZ_JAHHPR010000452.1:0-1082 GCF_024606255.1 Endozoicomonas sp. SESOKO3 | reverse complement strand
GCATTATCGTCAGCGTATTCGCGATTTCGAAAGAAAACAGTTAACCCAGAAGCTGGCTGACTGATCCATCTCTACCTCTCATTAATTTTTATCCTCCCCCGGTCTATCGGGGGCTTCAGTGTACAGGCTCAAGGCGGTTTAGAATCACTCAGGACCGTTTAAGTAACAGAATCATGACCCAAACTACCCTCTCTCTTAAGGAAGCTCAACAGCAAGCTCAAGGGCTGCGAGAGCAGATCAATGATCATAACTATCGTTACTATGTTCTGGACGATCCGATCATTGCCGATGCCAGTTATGATCGGCTGATGCAGCAGCTGAAGTCCATCGAAGCGGATTTTCCCGAGCTGATTACACCTGAATCACCCACCCAGCGAGTGGGTGCTGCCCCCCTGAAAGTGTTTGGCCAGATTCGTCATGAACTGCCCATGCTGTCGCTGGATAACGCGTTTAACGAAGACGATCTCAATGACTTTGACCGCAGAGTCCGTGAGCGTTTGGGCACCGATTCAGCAGTAGAATATGCCTGCGAACCCAAACTGGATGGGATTGCGGTCAGCCTTTTATACGAGAAGGGGGCGCTGATGCGAGGTGCTACCCGTGGGGATGGTACGACTGGCGAAGATATCACTCTGAATGTTCGCACCATTGCTACTATTCCTCTGAAATTGCTGGGTGAAGGTTGGCCTGATCGTCTGGAAGTTCGTGGTGAAATCTTTATGCCCAAGGAAGGTTTTGAAAGGCTGAATAAGAGAGCTAAAGCCCGGGATGAAAAAGTGTTCGTTAATCCCCGCAATGCAGCAGCGGGCAGTCTGAGACAGCTTGACTCGAAAATAACGGCGAAAAGACCTCTGGATATTTACTGTTACAGTGCCGGTGTGGTTGAAGGGGGTGAGTTGCCTGACAGGCATGCGGATATTCTTGAGCGTTTTAAAACCTGGGGCCTGCGGGTCAATCCGGAGCTGCGGGTAGTTAAAGGGGCTGCTGCCTGTGCTGAATACTTTTCCAGAATGAGTGAGAAGCGCGAAGCTTTGCCCTACGAAATTGATGGTATTGTTTATAAGGTCAACCGTCTGGCCCTG
>NZ_JAHHPR010000451.1:0-1360 GCF_024606255.1 Endozoicomonas sp. SESOKO3 | reverse complement strand
TCTTTTCACACAATTTGTCCCAGGAACAATCACAGGCATTCAGGGGAAAGACCTCTGGTGTCGATTCTCCCCGTTCTTCAGCCTGCCGTTTGACAGTTTCAACCACCAGATTCAGCGTGGCATCTTTACCACGCCCGGCGGGGCCTTCAATCAGTGTCGCCTGACGACCGCCGTGTTTCCTGTTGAGATGATAAGCCTGCTGACAACGGCTTAAATCCTGTCCAAGCCGTTGCACCAGCTCAATGACTGCCGATCCGGAGGTATCAAAGTCAGGTCGGGTTTGTTGGGTGAATGTTTTGAAGGCCTGCTGAATATCTTGCAGCGTCCGGGTATGAACTTTGTCGCTCAGGGTGTTGTTCGGTTCGTAACGGGCAGCAAACCAGATTTCCAGCGCTGACAGGGCATCCTGATGAGTGTCGCTGATTTCGGCACCCAGTACATCCCGAAAACTTTGCCGGATCAAACCGTTTATTTGCCCGGGGGTAACACCGTCACCCGCCGACAGCCCTCGATCCAGATACCAGCCCACCCAACTGCAGATATCTGTTAAATCCCTGGGGGTAAACTCATGCTCTGGCAACAGCTCCTGATAATATTGCCAGAGTGCCATCACACACTCGGTGGCATTGTGTGCAATGTCGTTTATTTGCGGCTCTGGCAAATGCCGTTGTAACTGCCTGACCAGAGCTGGTTCTACCACTCTGTCCCGAAGGAATGCCCGGTCCAGGCGCGGGTAGTAAGCCCTCGGCAGTTTTTCTTTCAGGGCCGGGTCGAGCTGGCGCCCGGCGTAATGATCCGGGTTGCCGGTGAGAATGACCCGGTGTTTTGGGCCAACCTTGACAGGATGACCATTCACGTAAATGCAGGGTTGCGGCTCCCATAAGCCGTTAAGTGACGCCAGCAATCCGGTTTTGGCGAGGTTGGCCTCATCCAGAACCAGGGTGACATAGTGTCCGTCATTGTCAGAAGGGGTATTGGCCCATTCCATCAATGCCCGGTTTTGCTGCGCCATAGAGCGGTCGCCATCGGCGTGTTCTTGCCACTGCCAGCGTTTCATCAGAGTCTGTTCGCTGTCAGAAGGCCCAAGGGAGAGCACCGAAGCCTGTCCTGAAGTCTTTGCCATTCTGGCGGAAAAGTAACTTTTTCCAGTGCCGGTTTCCCCCTGCAGGAATATAACAGGAGAGTCTGTAAGCCGCTCATGGAGTCGGGATAATCGACGGCTTTCACGATCCTTCTGATTCGTCTGGCCGTGAAAAAGATCCCGGGCCAGTGCTGCCAGGGGTTTATCAGCGGAACCCGTCCATTCCAGTGATTCAGACAGTCGATGTTCTATACGTTCAATGCCTTCTGCCTCAGAATG
>NZ_JAHHPR010000450.1:0-10733 GCF_024606255.1 Endozoicomonas sp. SESOKO3 | reverse complement strand
AACCAAATATAAATATCTAAGGTTGTAAGTAACGGAAAATATAATAGGAGACCTTCGATATGGACAGTCTTAACGGTGTTAATGGTGTTGAATGCACACTATGTCAAGATTCAGGTAGATGTGAAAGCATCACTCTACATTGTGGACATGCTTATGGTAGATCATGCATGCGGGTAAGTTTGGAAAAATATAACCAAACAAACTGTCATCTCTGTCGAAAGCAACTGAATGATGATGATATAAAAGAGATAAAAAAAATACCATTGCAGGAACGCGTGGTAACTATTTCGAAAAAAACTATTAAGTTTATCTGTCAGGTTGTTTGTACTTATGCTCCCTCGTTTGCTCCTTCGACTTTTGCAGGGTTTGCTGCCGGAGCTACCGGAGTTGCTGGTGCCGGAGTTGCTGGTGCCGGGTTTGCTGCTGGGTCCCTCGTTAGAGTGCTGTCTTTATCTGTTGTAACGGTTGTCTGGGGTGCCCACTTTTGTAAAAAGACGGACGGTTTCGCTAGCGGTGTTGCCAGCGGTGCTGCTATCGGTTTTGCTTTGGGAAATTTCGAAGCTGTTTCTATGGCTGCCGTGTCTATTGTCGGGACTACTGCCAACGCTGCTGGTAATTATCTCGTAAGAAACGATTAAAGAATGTTTTGCCGAGCTATTTTCGGGCATACACCCCTGACTATCCCCTCGAAATAAAACATCAAGGGAAGAGCCATTGCCTGTTTTCAACAATGGCTTGGAAACAATAGCTTGGAAACAATGGCGCGGAGGAAAATAGGGTTAAAAGATGACACCCTTGATGTCGTCGTCTTTACGATCCAGATAGTGGATAGACTTGATGCGACGGATCGTACGGGATTTACCACGAATCACCAGTGTTTCTGTTTCCGCAATATTGCCCTTGCGGGAAATACCTTCCAACAGATCACCCTTGGTAATACCGGTGGCTGAGAACACCACGTTGTCAGAGCTGGCCATATCATCCAGACGCAACAGGTTGCCGGGCTCAATGCCCATCTCTTTACAACGGCTGCGCTCAATGTCACCGGCAGCCTTATTCTCAGGTGTATCGCCCTTGGCTTGATCACGAGTCATCAGGCGACCCTGCATGTCGCCACCCAATGCACGAATCACGGCTGCCGATACAACACCTTCTGGTGCACCGCCGATGCAGTACATCATGTCGACTTCACTGTCAGGCATACAGGTCAGGATAGAAGCGGCTACGTCACCGTCGGGAATGGCAAAAACTTTTACACCCATTTTTTGCATCATCGCAATAGCACTGTCGTGACGAGGCTTGGACAGAGTGATCACGGTCAGGTTTTCTATGGGTTTGTGCAGCGCTTTGGCGACATTGTGGATGTTCTCTTTAAGACCCAGCTTCAGGTCGATGGCGTTTTTTGCACCGGGGCCTGCAACCAGTTTTTCCATGTACATGTCGGGTGCTTTCAGGAAAGAGCCTTTCTCGCCGGCGGCCAGAACAGCCACGGCATTGTTCTGTCCCATTGCGGTCATGCGGGTACCTTCAATAGGATCAACGGCAATATCAATGCTCTCGCCCTGACCTTTGCCAACTTTTTCGCCGATATAAAGCATGGGGGCTTCGTCGATTTCGCCTTCACCAATGACAATCTCGCCATCTATCTCAACCTTGTTGAGCATGGCTCTCATAGCCTCAACCGCTGCGCCGTCCGCTGCATTCTTATCGCCTCTGCCAAGCCATTTATAGCCAGCCAGTGCTGCCGCTTCGGTCACACGTGAGAATTCAATCGCCAGTTCGCGTTTCATGTTAATCCTGAAAGTGATCTTGGGTATGGGCGGGACTTTAGCACAACTCGGTGACCCAGAGTGAACCGTAACAGGCAAGATTTTACCCTCGCGAGTTTTCTCTTTTATTCGAATTGTGTTATCCACAGGCTTGACGCCATTTCCTGCATTCCGTAAAATTTCGCCGCTTTATATTGCCCCTAGCTGTATTTTCAGGGGTTGGTAGATGCCGGTTTTTACGCCGGCTTTTGCCGTTGAAGCAAAGAATCTTCTGCGCACTCCTCTGACGCAGCAGATTCTTACTCACTTAGAAACGACTGGAGTTCGCCAATGGCAACAATTAACCAGCTGGTTCGCAAGCCTCGTAAGCGTAAGGTCAAAAAGACCGACGTTCCTGCGCTGCAGGCCTGCCCACAGCGTCGCGGTGTATGCACCCGTGTTTACACTACTACTCCCAAGAAGCCAAACTCTGCGCTGCGTAAAGTTTGTCGTGTGCGTCTGACCAACGGCTTCGAAGTGACTTCCTACATCGGTGGTGAAGGTCATAACCTGCAAGAGCACAGTGTTGTTCTGATCCGTGGCGGTCGGGTAAAAGACTTGCCAGGTGTTCGTTACCACACCGTTCGCGGTAGCCTGGATACCCAGGGTGTTAACGACCGTAAGCAGGGCCGTTCCAAGTACGGTACCAAAAAGCCTAAGTCTTGAACTAGTAGCTTGAAACTAGTGTCTAGAGACTAGACTTGAGAACGCTCATTAGAGCAAGCATTTAAACAGTAGGTTGATAAGAGTAAGGTCAGGAGTTTTTTCCTGAGCTACCTGAAGGCCGAAAAGAGGGCTTATCAATGCCAAGAAGACGCGTAGTCGCCAAGCGCGAAGTACTGCCAGATCCAAAGTTTCATAACAAGACGCTGGCAAAATTCATTAACCATGTGATGGTTTCCGGTAAGAAGTCTGTTGCCGAGAAAATCGTCTATGGCGCACTGGACAAAGTTCAGGAGCGTACCAGCAAGGATCCTTTGGAGCAGTTTGAAAAAGCGCTCGAGTCCATCGCTCCTGTGGTAGAAGTAAAATCCCGCCGTGTCGGTGGTGCTACCTACCAGGTACCTGTAGAAGTTCGTCCAAGCCGTCGCACGGCCCTGGCTATGCGCTGGCTGGTAGACGCTGCGCGCAAGCGTGGTGAGAAGTCCATGGATCTGCGCCTGGCCGGCGAGCTGATGGATGCTGCCGAGAACAAGGGTGCTGCTGTCAAGAAGCGTGAAGACGTGCATCGCATGGCTGAAGCTAACAAAGCGTTCTCTCACTACCGTTTCTAAGTATCAGAGGATTGAGTCGTGGCCCGTAAAACCCCTATTGACCGCTATCGCAATATTGGTATTTGTGCCCATGTTGACGCGGGTAAGACAACGACCACTGAGCGTGTCCTGTTCTACACTGGTCTGAGCCACAAAATTGGTGAGGTGCACGATGGTGCGGCTACCATGGACTGGATGGAGCAGGAGCAGGAGCGTGGTATTACCATCACTTCTGCGGCTACCACCTGCTTCTGGCGTGGTATGGATGCTCAGTTTGATGAGCATCGTGTCAACATCATCGACACCCCCGGACACGTTGACTTCACCATCGAAGTTGAGCGTTCCCTGCGGGTACTGGATGGCGCTGTTGTTGTTCTGTGTGGTTCCTCCGGTGTTCAGCCTCAGACTGAAACTGTATGGCGCCAGGCTGACAAGTACGAAGTACCGCGCATGGTCTTCGTCAACAAGATGGACCGTACCGGTGCTAACTACCAGATGGTAGTCGACCAGCTGCGTGATCGTCTGAACGCTAATGCCGTTCCCATGCAGATGACCATTGGTTCTGAAGACGAGTTCAAGGGTGTTGTCGATCTGGTTAAGATGAAGGCGATCATCTGGAACGAAGCGGACCAGGGCATGACCTTCGCCTACGAAGACATTCCTGCTGAGATGGCCGATGTGTGTGCCGAAATGCACGAGTACATGGTCGAAGCCGCTGCCGAGGCTACTGAAGAGCTGATGGAGAAGTACCTGGAAGAAGGTGAACTCTCTGAGGAAGAAATCAAGGCCGGTATCCGTGCTCGCACCCTGGCTAACGAAATTATTCCGGTATTCGGCGGTTCCGCATTCAAGAACAAGGGTGTACAGGCCGTTCTGGATGCCGTCATCGAATACATGCCTTCTCCGAAAGAAGTTAAGGCCATTGAAGGTATCCTGGACGACGGTAAAGACACGGTTGAAACCCGTGAAGCTGACGACAATGCTCCGTTTTCTGCGTTGGCGTTCAAAATTGCTACCGACCCATTCGTGGGCACCCTGACCTTCATTCGTAGCTACTCCGGTACCCTGAATTCCGGCGACACCGTTTACAACCCTGTCAAGGGCAAGCGTGAGCGTGTGGGTCGTATGGTTCAGATGCACTCTAATAACCGTGAAGAACTCAAAGAGTGTCTGGCGGGTGATATCGTTGCTCTGATCGGCATGAAGGACGTAACCACGGGTGACACTCTGTGCGCCATGGACAGCGTTATTACTCTGGAGCGCATGGAGTTCCCGGAACCGGTAATCTCTGTTGCGGTTGAGCCTAAGACCAAGGCCGACCAGGAGAAGATGGGTATCGCTCTGGGTAAACTGGCTCAGGAAGATCCTTCTTTCCGTGTTCACACCGACGAAGAGAGTGGTCAGACCATCATCTCCGGTATGGGTGAGCTGCATCTGGACATCATCGTTGACCGTATGCGTCGCGAGTTCAAGGTTGAAGCTAACATTGGTAAGCCTCAGGTTGCTTATCGTGAGAAGCTGAAAGCCACCGTTGACGCTAACCACAAATTTGCCAAGCAGTCTGGTGGTCGTGGTCAGTACGGTCACGTTGTGATCGAGTTCTCTCCGGCTGAAGAAGGTGAAGAAGGTCTTCAGTTCGTCAACGAGATTGTTGGTGGTGTTATTCCCAAGGAATACATCCCGGCTGTTCAGAAGGGTCTGGAAGAGCAGATGCAGAACGGTGTTATCGCCGGCTACCCTCTGCTGGGTCTGAAAGCTCGTCTGTATGATGGTTCTTACCACGATGTTGACTCCAACGAAATGGCGTTTAAAATCGCTGCTTCTCAATGTCTGAAGAAATACGCGCCACAGGCTAACCCTGTTCTGATGGAGCCCATGATGAAAGTTGAGGTGGTGACACCTGAAGACTACATGGGTGACGTTATGGGTGACCTGAACCGTCGTCGCGGTATTGTTCAGGGTATGGAAGACACACCTTCCGGTAAGGTCATTAACGCTCAGGTGCCACTGGGTGAAATGTTCGGCTACGCCACAGATCTGCGTTCAGCAACTCAGGGGCGTGCTACATACTCGATGGAATTCAGCGAGTATGCCGAAGCTCCCGCCAGCATTGCTGAAGCGGTCATTAAAAATCAGGGTTAATAGTGTATGTGCGGTGTTCTAACAGACATAAAGGGCTGTTAGAATGCTGTACCGAGAATCACTACCCCCCGAACCATTGATATCTATCTAAGGGTCAAGAGAAATGGCTAAGGAAAAATTTGAACGTTCGAAGCCGCACGTAAATGTCGGCACCATCGGTCACGTTGACCACGGTAAAACTACTCTGACGGCTGCACTGACTCGCGTATGTGCAGAAGTATGGGGTGGCGAAGCTAAAGACTTCTCTCAGATCGATAACGCTCCTGAAGAGCGTGAGCGTGGTATTACCATCTCTACTGCTCACGTAGAGTACGACTCTCCTAGCCGTCACTACGCTCACGTAGACTGCCCAGGACACGCCGACTACGTTAAGAACATGATCACCGGTGCTGCCCAGATGGACGGCGCTATCCTGGTATGTTCCGCTGCTGACGGCCCCATGCCTCAGACTCGTGAGCACATCCTGCTGTCTCGTCAGGTTGGCGTACCTTACATCGTGGTATTCCTGAACAAAGCTGACATGGTAGACGACGAAGAGCTGCTGGAACTGGTTGAAATGGAAGTTCGTGAGCTGCTGGACACTTACGAGTTCCCAGGTGACGACACTCCAATCATCACTGGTTCTGCCCTGATGGCTCTGGAAGGTAAAGACGACAACGAAATGGGTACTTCCGCTGTTAAGAAGCTGGTTGAAACCCTGGACGAATACATCCCTGAGCCAGAGCGTGCTATCGATCAGCCGTTCCTGATGCCTATCGAGGACGTATTCTCTATCGCTGGTCGTGGTACCGTAGTCACTGGCCGTGTTGAGCGTGGTATCATCACTGTTGGTGAAGAAGTAGAAATCATTGGTATCAAAGAGACTACCAAGACCACTGTTACCGGTGTTGAAATGTTCCGTAAGCTGCTGGACGAAGGTCGTGCAGGTGAGAACATTGGTGCGCTGCTGCGTGGTACCAAGCGTGAAGAAGTTGAGCGTGGTCAGTGTCTGATCAAGCCAGGAACTGTAACTCCTCACACCAAGTTCGAAGCAGAAGTTTACATTCTGTCCAAGGACGAAGGTGGTCGTCACACTCCATTCTTCAAGGGCTATCGTCCTCAGTTCTACTTCCGTACCACTGACGTGACCGGTGCTGTAGAACTGCCAGAAGGCGTTGAAATGGTGATGCCAGGTGACAACATTAACTTCGTAGCTACCCTGATCGCTCCAGTAGCGATGGAAGACGGTCTGCGCTTCGCTATCCGTGAAGGTGGTCGTACTGTAGGTGCTGGTGTTGTTGCCAAGATCATCGAGTGATACTGAATCACTGGTAATCTAGACCACCCTATAAAAACCCCGGATTTTTTCCGGGGTTTTTTTTGTCTGTAAGTATTTAAACGACATCATATTTCCAACTCCGGGAGTAATTGATAAGGCATAGATAAAAGGGTTTCATTTGATTGAAACATAGCCAGTGTACGGTGGTGCCAGAATATGTAGTTTGGTTCAGGTCGCTTGTGATTGGAGATGACCCTATGAAAAAATGGATGACTGGTCTAGCTCTGGTATCAGTATCTGTTGCTAGCGCTTCTTCTTGGGCTAATTCGCCTGAGGAACTGACTGTTTACACGGCTTTTGAAACAGATCTGCTATCAACATTCGAAGAGGCTTTTGAGAAAGAGCATCCGAATATCACAATCAACTGGGTTCGTGATTCTACCGGGGTAATCACTGCCAGAATACTTGCAGAAGGAAAAGGAACTCCTGCTGATGTGGTGTGGGGGCTGGCTGCTTCATCCCAGGTGCTGCTGAAAAATCAGGGCATTATTAAAGCCTATACCCCGGAAGGTGTCTCCGAGCTTAAATCCGGCATGGTGGATCCGGAAAGCGATAAAGCCTGGTACGGACATGATGCTTTTTTTAATGCGATCTGTTTCAACAGCGTAGAGGCTGAAAAACTGGCTCTGCCAAAACCTGAAAAATGGGAAGACCTTCTGAATCCGGTCTACAAAGGGCATATTGTCATGCCTAATCCAGCCTCTTCCGGTACGGGTTACACTCAGGTGGCTGCCTGGCTGCAAACCATGGGTGAAGAAAATGGCTGGTCATATATGGAGGCTCTGGATAAAAATATTGCCAAATATACTCACTCTGGCTCCAAGCCCTGTGTTGAAGCAGCGCAAGGAGAAACGGTGATTGGTATTTCATTTGCCCTGCGTGGCGCTAAATTGAAAACTCAGGGTGCACCAATAGATCTTGTGATGCCTCAGGGTGTTGGCTGGGATTTAGAGGCAGTTGGTCTGGTCAATATAAAGTCCGATGCAGCAAAAGCACTGGCTGACTGGTCGGTTTCTGAAGAAGCCAATGAGCTTTACAACACGGTTTACCCGGTTGTCGCTCACAAGGATGTGAAAGGCGAAGTCAAAAATTACCCCGATGTTGAAGCTGTCATGGCTGACGTTGATTTTGGTCGAATGGCCAATGAGCGCGATGCTGTTCTTAAAGAATGGTCCGCTAAGTTTGAGTTTAAGTCAGAACAATAATACCCGTCG
The DNA here is from genome assembly GCF_024606255.1 of Endozoicomonas sp. SESOKO3. Taxonomy (NCBI): domain Bacteria; kingdom Pseudomonadati; phylum Pseudomonadota; class Gammaproteobacteria; order Oceanospirillales; family Endozoicomonadaceae; genus Endozoicomonas; species Endozoicomonas sp. SESOKO3. The sequence goes on along the minus strand of NZ_JAHHPR010000450.1, from coordinate 2,998 downwards.
CCAAAACACTTAATAAAACTGAAGCCGTGGGTTTAAGGGGGATGCCATGCTTGAGCTCTTCAATGATCATCTGTTTTTCCACGATAAGCCATTTCATTACTTCTGGCTTCGCGATAACTGTCCTTGTCATCAATGCCGACATGAGTCGGGGCAAAGGCTGATTGAGGTAATGGACGTGTCTATGGATATCAGGCCAGAAACGGCAACTGTCGTTGATATTGGTGTTGATAAAAGCTTGCAGATTCTCTGGCAGGATGGTCACCGGTCAATCTATCCGGCAAGTTTGCTCATCGCTGAGGCGTTTGTCCCTGAAGCACCAAGTTTGTGGGGAGGGGGCTTGCAGGCTGACAGTATTCGTTTTGACTACAACGCTATAGACGATCCTGAGGTTAAACGACAGTGGTTGAAAGCCATTGAGACCCACGGTCTGTCATTTCTCTACAATGTGCCAGCTCAGGTAGGTCAGGTGCTCAAGGTTGTCGATCATTTTGGCTATGTCCGTGAAACCAACTATGGCCGTTATTTTGAAGTAATAAGCAAAGAAGAGCCGGAAAATCTCGCCTTTACGCCCAGGCCGCTGAGCCTTCACACGGATAATCCTTACCGTCATCCGGTGCCAACACTGCAATTGCTGCATTGCCTTGAGGCTGCCCCGGAGGGTGGCATCACCGCTCTGGCGGATGGTTTTTATGCGGCACAGTTGCTGAGACAGCAGTATCCTGAATACTTCGCTCTGCTTTCGACAACCACCCTGCATTACAACTTCAGCAGTGATAGCGCCAGTTTGTCGAGCACTGGCCCGGTGATAGAGTTGGGCTGCGAGGGTGAAATCATCGGTATTCGTATTAACAACCGCTCGGTCCAGCCGGTGCGACTGCCATTTGAAGAAACCAGAGACTTCTACGAAGCCTATCAGTTTTTTATGAATCTTCTTCACAGTGAAGCCTGTAAATATGCCTGTAAGCTGGCTCCGGGTGAATTGATGATGTTCAACAATCAGCGGGTTCTGCATGGTCGTGAAATGCCAGCCCGGGGTAAACGACATCTTCAGGGGGCTTATGCGGATATTGATTCCCTGCGCAGTGAACTTAAGCGAATGAATTGATCCAGAAGAAAAGATTATTGAAATGAGAGTTATTGACTTTATCCGCAAACAATATATCAAGAATGGTCATGTTGCTTATGGTGAGCATATCTCAATGACCAATCATATGTTGCAGTCAGCCTTTTACGCTGAACAGGGTGGCAGCTCAAAGGAAGTAGTGGTTGCTGCTTTCCTTCATGATATTGGCCATTTGTTGCATGGTCTCCCTGAGGATATTTCCGATCATGGCATCGATGGCTTTCATGAAGATATTGGTGAACGCTGTTTAAAAGGCTATCTGCCAACACTGGTCACAGATTGTATTCGTCTACATGTTCAGGCAAAGCGATACATGTGCACACTTAAGCCTGCCTATTACGACAAACTTACCGAGGCTTCGCGGGAGTCTCTTGCTATACAAGGTGGTTTGATGAGTGATCAGGAAGTCGCGGCTTTTGAAGCGGAACCTTATTACAAGGAAGCTATGCGAGTTCGGGTTTATGATGATATGGGCAAGCAAGCAGAGCTGGAGCATCCTGATCTGGATTACTACCTGAAGCTGACTGAAGAGTGTTTGATGATCACTGAGATGTCTGCTCCCGATAGCATATTGGCTGCTATGGGTCTTGGGCTCAACCCGGCTGCGTTTCGGGATTAGTCTGAAACAAAAGTGCTTAAGGTAATAAAGCGCACCAATCAAAAGAAAACTGGAAAAACGAGGAACTGTGAAAACGAGGGATAAAAAAATCACTGCGGTGGTCGCAGTGATTTTCGGCTTATAGTTTTGATTGTATTGGCTTTATGCTCTTGATGTTGAAGCTGCCCCCTCATAATAAGCCACAATCCTGTCAGCAAGCTTTGATCGTTCGAAGCCATTGTCATTGGTCGCTTCCAGAACCCTATTATAAGCCTTTGCCATACAATAGGGGGTAAAGTAGGCTGTCACGCTAAATCCGACGAAAGCCCCAACACAGGTACCAATAACGCCACCGGTAAACAGGCCTGCTGGCCCTGCTATCGATCCAAGCAGTGCACCCATGGAGCCCGTAGCAAAAGCTCCAACGGCAGTGGCAGTTGGTATGATGTATAACGCTGATGCAACGCCTGTCGCGATCGCTGACAATGAGGCCAGGACGCGATTGGTTTTTCGGGTTTTCAGTGGCTGCCCCTCATATCTGCTGCTCCCTTCAGTCATGTGTGGGCCTTCATTGGAGTGCGCAGCGATAGCTACCCGTTTGCCAGAAAGGCTTGCTTCATTTTTTTCTGAAAAAGTGACTTCAGATGTCGGGCGATATTGATCCGTTGCAACACGTTGGTCGGTATGGGTATAAATCATATTGCACCTCCATTAGCATCGATTTATTAATTGTTACTCTGGGGTAGTTCTTCCGTGGATGAACTTATGTACTGAATGATATTGCTCAATATGAAACCATTCAATTACATAATTGTCAGAGTTACTAACATTTGAAGAGTGCAATATGGAATCAGGGTGAAAAAAATTTGTTTCATGAAGAGAAACCGCTTACTATGCCTCACTTGAAAAGCTTCATGGTTTAGAAAGCTCAGGCCTTTTTAAAGCCTGCTCTTGAGGAATTGCAAGTGCATCCTGTATTATTTATATTGATATCTGTATCAATTCAGGCTTTTTCGTTTGCTTACGTTTCGAAAGAATTTGATCCCGGTGAAATTATACAGTATTCATTGATTTCATTTCTTTTGTGCGGTTTAGTTTTTTCAATGGTTTTATATAAAAAAGGGAATCTTTGTTTAGAAGCAAAAGAAATACATGAACTATTCAGGCTGAATATTGCAACCAGCTTTGCTTTTCTTGGCTTTTATTTGTCACTTATATTTACATAAAAAAGCTTGAGAATAATATTCCACTATTAGTCCTTATTTTTTTGTTCGGTC
>NZ_JAHHPR010000449.1:0-7536 GCF_024606255.1 Endozoicomonas sp. SESOKO3 | reverse complement strand
GAATGGGTGTGTTGCACGAAAGGTGACTGCTTGAGGTAATGGGCTTGCAGAATACTTGCTATCGGTCACCTATTCACCCTTTCATATCAAGCTTTGTCTCGAAATTGTCCCCTACAGAGAGAGGTAACAAGGTTAGAATGAACAAATAACAGCCAGATCTGACAATAGCCCTTTCACGAGCTTTTCCTGATCTATCCTTCCTCTCTGTCCACCAGAATGTAGGGATAGAATTATTAAACATTCCCTCTTTGCAGCACTGCTGTTGCTGATGTCTGCCTTCTGTCAGGCGAAGTCGTTGACGGAACGTTTTGTTGTCGAGCTTGAGCAGAATTCCGGTTCCCCAAACAAAAGCTTTTCTATAAAGCGTGGCTGTCATACATTGACGCAGGATCCACCAGTCATTGCCAATACCAACGGCGATGCAGGACCAGATTTGCCGCCTGATAACAAACGACACAAATATAAAAGTTACGGAATAAAAACGACCCTTATTAAGTCGATTTCGTGGCAGTGGCTTCACGCTGCTCACCTGCTGGTGGGTTACGAACTGATCCCGGTCACCAAGGACGTGCGTCTGAGTTCCACCCCTTATTTATGGCTACCTATAGAAGTGGTTGTTGTCAGTTGGCTTTTAAAAAGCTACTGGAATCCCACTTCACCGCTGTTTAACCACAGTCAACACCAGGAGGCAGCCTCTGTGCTCACACAGGACGGTCAACCGTTTGCGATCATCACTATGATGCATGGCTCTGGTGATAACCGACCACAATGTACACCACTAGAATCATCCGGCCAGAGAGTCGGGATAGCGAGCTGTCACCCTGCAGGCTCTTTCAATCATCTCCTGTATTCTGACTCTGATGGCGGTGACGGAGGGCCCCGGGAAAACTCACACACTTTGGGTTTCAATTGTTTCGTTCATCCCTGTCATGGCGTTTGTCAATTTCCGGGAGCAAGATCGGGACAAAGCTCACGCTCTCATTCGCTGAATGAACACGGCCTTACTTGCATAGGCTATTTTGGTCCCGTAAACGCAATACACCCAATGAGTCCCGCGTCTGCCAGCAACAATGGCCCTGACGGGGCAGTGAAAGATGATGTACCAACACATCGGAATGTGCCTGTCTCTGCTGATGACTTGGTTATAATCGATGGGTTACTCAGGCTAAGTAATCCCGGTCTTCCAGAAGGAAGCGGGATTTCCTGTACAGCTCCCCGTTTCTCATACCCAATCGGGATTTCACCTCTGGGTCGCCTTCCTTCCTGCAACGTGACCGTGTTCGGGGAGGATGGTCTGCAGCGACCCTGCGGGAAAGTCTTCAAGAATGTTCGATCCATGTCATCTCACAAAAGCAAATACCACACCGGACAAAAAACCTGTGACCTGATAGTGGCAGGGAAAGATGGTCAACAACAGCCATGCGGGGAAGTCTTCATGAATGCTCATACTCTTGCGAATCACAAAAGAAGCGTACATAGCGGGCAAAAAACCTGCAACGCAACACTGTTCACAGAAGATAATCAGCCGCGACCATGCGGGACCATCTTCAAGAATGCCCAATCTCTGTCGACTCACAAAAGCCAATATCATACCGGGCAAAAAACTTGTGAGGTGACCGTAATCGGGGAGAAGGGTCTGCGGCGATCCTGCGGGAAGCTCTGCAAGACGGCTAGTGCCTTGTTGGTTCACAAAAGAAACGAACACATCGGCGAAAAAATCTGTGGCATGACCGTGCTCGGAGGGGATGGCCAGCCGCATCCCTGTAGGAAAGTTTGCAAGAAACCTCAAGAGCTGGCGGATCACAAAAGAAGAGACCACAGCAGACAGCAAACCTGTGAAGAGACAGACATTGGGGAGGATGGCTTGCAGCGACCATGCAGAAAGATCTTCAAGAATACTAAATCCCTGACGGAGCACAAAAGCAGATACCACAGAGGGCCACAAACCTGTGGTGCAACAGTGGTCGGTGAAGATGATCAGCCGCGACCATGCGGGACAGTTTGCAAGCATGGTAAAGCCCTTTCGGATCACAAAATTCAAGTCCACAGCGGGCAAAAAAGCTGTAAGGTGACCATGGTCGGGAAGGATGGCCAGCCACAGCCATGCGGCAAGATCTGCAAGAATGCTCATGCCCTTGCAAATCACAAAAGCAGACAGCACCGTGAGCCAAGAACCTGTGAAATGATAACAGTTGGGGTGGATGGACAGCAGCAGTCATGCGGAAAGATCTTTAAGAATGTTCATTCCCTGTCGGATCACAAAAGAAGACATCGAAAACGCCAGCGTGTTGATGAGAATCAGGACGACGACAGAGCTCCTGAAGAAGGTAAAGTGAAAAGTGAATAAGCAACGATCAGACCGGACAGCAGCGCTCCCACGAGCTTTTCTTGATCTATTCTTCCTCTCTGTCAACCGGAATGCAGGGATAGAAATATTAAACAATCACACCTTACTGCACTGGTGTTGCTGATGTTGTTGTCTAACGTCTGTCAGACCGAACTATTGACAGGATCTTTTATTGTTGAGCTTGACCAAAATGCAGATTATCCAAATCAGAGTTTTTCTATAAAGTATGGCTGTCATACATTGCCACATTACCCGCCTGTCATTGCCGCCTCTAAAGTTTATGCAGAGTCAGATTTGTCATCTTATAACAAACGACAAAAAACGTTCAGTTATCGAATAAAAACGATTTTTGTTGAGTCGATTACGTGGCAATGGCTTTACAGTTGGCACCTGCTGGTGGTTTACGAGCTGATCCTGACCACCAGAATCACCCCTCTTGGTTCCACCTATTATTCATGGCTACCTGCAGAAGTGGTTGTCGTTGTCAGTTGGCTTTTAAAAAGCGATTGGAACCTCAATGCACCGCTGTTTAAAGCGCTTGAACTGCAGGAGTCAAGATCCATGCTGATACAGGAGGAGGATCATCCATTTGCGAGCATCCCTATGATGTATGGATCGGGAGATAACCCAACACAATACCCACCCTCAGAATCATCGGGCCAGCAAGTTACCAAAGCCACCACTGAACCTGCACGCTCTTTTACCAGTCTCCAGTATTTTGTCTCTGGCGACGATGAAGGAGACTCTCAACAAAACTCACATACTTTAGGTTTAAATTGTTTTGTCCATCCCTGTCATGGCGTTTGTAATTTCCGGATATCATTCGATAGTACAGAGTCCGTTGAATCGCAGCAGAACTCTCTGAATAGCTCGTACCCGTATTTGGCTGATGGACACCGCTTAAGTTGCGTAGATCAGAATGATCTTTCTGACGTTCAACTCCCATTCGATTATGACCCTGTATTTGATGGAAACCCTGGAGACGAAGTCGCCCATACCACCGACGTTGCCGGGTCACTCATTGATGATGTGGCATTGTTCGAAACCCTACCTTCCAAGACAGAGGATTTTGAGGTCGTTAATAAGTCACTCGATTTGCGGTATCTTCTCGAAGGAGACCAGATACTCTTTACTCATGACCATTCAGAAAGACAACCAACCACCACCGAATCATCCCAATTGGATCAGAGCCAACTTCATCTTTCTCACGAAGGAGCAATACCAGTTACACACAACACTAGACAATTCATATGTGATGTAACTGTGGTTGAGGAGAATGGTCTGCGACGACCATGCGGAAAGGCCTGCAAGAACGCTCGCGTGCTGTCGAATCACAAATGCGGATACCACCGCGGGGAACGAATCTGTGATGTGATCGTGATCGGGGAGAATGGCCAGCAGCGGCAATGCGGAAACGTCTGCAATAATGCTAATGTCCTATGGGAGCACAGAAGAAAAGTTCACAGTGGGCAACAAATCTGTAACGTTACCGTGGTCGGAGAAGATGGACAGCCAAGACCATGTCGGATGGTCTTCAAGAATGTTCCATCTTTGTCAACTCACAAAACCAAATACCACACCGGGCAAAAAAACTGTGCCGTGACCATAATCGGGGAGAATGGCCGGCAGCGAGCATGTGGTGTGGTCTGCAAGAACGCTGCAGCCCTGTCACATCATAAAAGAAGAGAGCACTCCGGACAAAAAATCTGTGATTCAACTGTGGTCGGGGAGGATGGCCAGCTGCGGCCATGCGGGAAGGTTTGTAAAAATATTCAAGATCTGTTGGGTCACAGAGGCAAAGTCCACAGATTACAACAAATCTGTGACAAGTTCGTGTTCGGGGAGGATGGCCAGCTGCGGCCATGCGGAAAGGTCTGCAAGAATGCTCCTGCCCTGTCGCTTCACAAAAGACGAGATCACACCGGGCAAAAAGCCTGTGACGTGATAGTGTTCGAGGGGGATGGCCTGTCGCGGCAATGCGGAAAGATCTGCAAGAGTAAAGAAGAGCTGCATTATCACAGAAGAAAACATCGGAAACGCAAGCCTGTTGATTTGGCACAGGACAATGATATCAGTCCTTGATCTGGCACCCGCCGTTCACGAGTTTTTCTTGATCTATCCTTCCTCTCTGTTAACCAGAATGCAAGGATAGAATCATTAAGCACTCTCTTTTTGCAGCACCGTTGTTGCTGATATTGTTGTTATCTGTCGCATGTCACGCGGAACCGTTGACAGAATGTTTTGTTGTCGCGTTTGAACAGAATACAGGCTCTCCAAACAAAAGCTTTTCTATAAAGCCTGTCCGGCACACGTTGACACACAGCCCGTCAGTGATTGCCAAAACAAACAGCTATGCAGAACCCGATTTACCATCTGATAACAAGCGACATAGACCTGGCAGTTACGAAATGAAAACGCCCCTTGTTGAGTCGATTTTCTGGCAATCGCTTTACGTTTCCAATCTGCTGATGGGTTACGAACTGACCATGACCACCAAAGACGTCTCTCTTGGTTCGACCCCTTATTCATGGCTACCTGTAGAAGTGATTGTCGTTGTCAGTTGGCTTTTTAAAAGCTATTGGAACCCCCAATTATCCCTGTTTAACCCGATTGAACTACAGGAGGCAAACTCTGTACTGAGAGAGGGGGATGAGCCGTCTGCGACGATCAGTATGATGTATGGCTCTGGTGATAACCAAACACAATACCTGCCATCAGAATCAGCTGGCCACCGAGTCCCGGCAGCTAGCAGCCAACCTACAGGCTCTTTCGTTCGGCTCCAGTATTCTGACTCTGGCCGCAGTAACAGAGACCCTCATCAATATTTGCATAGTTTAGGTTTAAATTGTTTCGTCCATCCCTGCTGCGGTGTTTGTCAATTCCGGCCATCGGGAGCAACCCCCGAACAAATCTCATGTCCTTATTCAGAGAATATAAACATGCATAGTCGTATACAACATTTTGATTCTGGAAACGTAACGCAACCAATGAATTCAGGGGCCACCTATATTAATAAGCCTAACAGATCAGTCAATGACGATGTCCCAATGCCCGGGAATGTGCGTGTCTCTGTAAATGACCAGATTATAATTGATGGGTTACTTAGTTTGGGTGGTCGTAGTCTTCCAGAAGAAAACAGGACTTCCTGTACGCTTGCCCAATTTTCACGCCCGGTGGTGCCATCATCTTCGGGTTGTCTCCATTCCGGAGGGGTTACTCATTGCCAGCAAGCCCTTTCTAATCGTAAAAGAAGAGACTGCACCGTGCAGCTAACCTGTGACGTGATAGTGGCTGGAGAAGATGGCCAGCAACTACCGTGCGGGAAGGTCTGCAAGGGTCTTAGAACCCTGGAAAATCACAAAAGAAGAGCCCACACGGAGCAAAAAACATGTGACTTGAAAGTGGGCCGTAAGGATGGCCAGTCGAAGCCATGCGGAAAAACCTTCAAAAATGCGTTATCTCTGTCGGTTCATAAAAGCAGATCTCACAGTGGGCAACAAATCTGTGAGGTTAATGTGATCGGGGCGGATGGCCAGCGGCAGCCATGCGGAAAATCCTGCAAGAATACTCATGCTCTGTCCGAACATAAAAGAAGAAACCACGGCAGACATCAAACCTGTGAGGTAGCCGTGGTCGGAGATGATGGCCAGCAACGGCCGTGTGGGAAGGTCTGCGAGAATGCTAATAACCTTTCGATTCACAAAAGGAAACACCACACTGGGCAACAAACCTGTGACATATCCGTTGTCGGGGAGGACGGCCAACAGCGGTCATGTGGAACCGTCTGCAGTAATGTTCAGGAACTGTCATATCACAAAAGCAGGTACCACAGCGGACAACAAATCTGTGATATGAGTATGACCGGGGAGGATGGTGAGCTGCAGCCATGCGGGTCGGTCTGCAAGAATGCTCCCTCTATGGCAGTTCACAAAAGCAGATACCACAGCGGAAACAAAACCTGTGATGTGACCGCGGTCGGGGAGGGAGGGCAGCAGCGACCGTGCGGGTGGGTCTGTAAGAATGCTGGAGACCTGTCATCTCACAAAAAAAAAGTCCACACCGGCCAACAAACCTGTGAAATAAGCGTGCCCGGGGAGGATGACCAGTCGCGGCCATGCGGGATGGTCTACAAAAATGCTCTGTCTCTGGCAGTTCACAAAAGCAAAGTCCACACCGGACAAAAAACCTGTGATGTGGCCGTGGTCGGGGAGAATGGCCAACAGCAACCCTGCGGGACGGTCTGCAAGAATGCTCAATCCCTGTCGTCACATAAAAGAAAAGAGCATACCGGGCAACGAAGCTGTGATGTAAAATTCGTCGGGGAGTGTGGCCAGGAACGAGCATACGCCAAGGTCTGCAAGAGTGCCAGTGCCCTGTCGGATCACAAAAGAAGACATCGGAAACGCAAGTTTGAAGACCTGAAGAAGGATGATGACCTTAACCCTTGAGCTGACACCTTCTCCTACAGAGCCTTGTTACTTTATCTTTTTTACTGTGAGAAATTTTTCATCACCAGGGGTGACAAAAAATTGTTTCAGTCACTCATGGTTGATTTATGAGTGGGGTGGTCGTCTTGATTCATATCAACAAGCTTGCGCTTTCGATGTATTCTTTTGTGATCCGCCAGGGCTTGAGCACTCTTGCAGACCTTCCCGCACGACTGTGGCTGTCCATCCTCTCCGACCACCTTTGCCTGACAGGTTTTTTCTCCGGTGTGGTATTTTCTTCTGTGATCCGACAGGGCTTTAGCATTGTTGAAGACCTTTCCACATGGCCGCTGCTGGCTATCTTCCCCGTCCGCGCTCACCTTACAGGTTTGTTGCCCGCTGTGGACTTTGATTTTGTGATCCGACAGGACTTTTGCATTCTTGCAGACGGTCCCACATGGTCGCGGCTCGCCGGCTTCCCCTACCACTGTCACACCACAGATTTGTGGCCCCCTGTGGTATTTGCTTTTGTGCTCCGACAGGGATTTACTATTCTTGAAGACCTTTCCGCATGGCCGCTGCAAGCCATCATCCCCGACCCTTGTCTCTTCACACGTTTGTTGTTCGCTGTGGTCCCTTCTTTTATGGTCCAACAGATCTTGCAGACTCTTCCGGGCCTTCCCACAGGGTTGCGGCTGACCATCCTCACCGATCACTATCACGTCACAGATTCTTTGCCCGCTGTGGTATCCACTCTTATGA
>NZ_JAHHPR010000448.1:0-1380 GCF_024606255.1 Endozoicomonas sp. SESOKO3 | reverse complement strand
TCTTTGTAATTATCAGTAAACTTTATTTCAGACTGGTGCTAAGGGCGGCTATCAGTTGCAAACACTCTCGACTGGGTCTGTTGAGATTTTGTTTTTTGTGCTCAGGCAGGCTATCAAAATGGATAAATCTCTGGTATCAAGAGGGCTGCAAAACTCTTTGATGATTAACTGCCAGAACAGAAGAAGCAATTTGGAGCGATAGCAGGCTAGTCAAGAAGCTTTTGCGAAAACGTATTCAGCAGCTATCAGCTGAAAAACACCTATAATAATAAAGTGATTTATATGACAGAGTTCGACTACATCATTGTAGGGGGTGGCTCTGCAGGCTGTGTTCTGGCCAACCGCCTGTCTGAGAATAATGACCATCAGGTCTGCCTGGTAGAAGCAGGAGGCAGTGACAAGTCTCCATTGATATATATACCTGCCGGCGCAGCAATCACTGTGCCTCACGGTTTGCATAACTGGCAGCTGAATGCCCAGGCTCAGTCCACCATGAATAACCGGGATATATACTGTCCCCGGGGAAAGACTCTGGGTGGTAGTAGTTCGATCAATGCCATGCTCTATATCAGAGGGCAAAAAGAAGATTACGATCAGTGGGCTGCTATGGGGAATGACGGTTGGTCTTTCGATGATGTCTTGCCCTATTTTCTAAAATCCCAAAACCAGGAACGAGGTGCTTCTGGATTTCACGGCACCGGTGGTCCACTGAATGTTGCTGACCCCAGAAGTAAGCACTGCTTGAGTGAAGCTTTTATCAATGGTGCAATAGAAATCGGAGAAAAAGACAATCCTGATTTTAATGGTGCTGAGCAGGAAGGTGTAGGCTGGTATCAGGTAACACAGAAAGACGGCCAAAGATGCAGTTCAGCGGCTGCCTATTTGCATCCTGTCAATGATAGAACCAATTTGACAGTCATGACCAACAGTCATACTGCCAGAGTTATCCTTGAGGGAAAAAAGGCTATAGGAATTGAAGTCGTTCGAGGTGTTACCAGAAGGAAACTCTTTGCCCGAAAAGAGGTGATTCTTTCCGCGGGAGCTTTCGGTTCTCCCCAGATTATGCTGCTTTCAGGTATCGGTGCCAGAGACAGACTCGAGCCCCACGGCGTTGATTGTTTACATGAACTGCCAGGCGTTGGCGAAAACCTTCAGGAGCACCCTGATGTTCTGGTTGTCGCCAGTGACAAGACTGCCTCATCAATGGCTTTCGCCAGACCATTGGGAATGGCCAGAGGTATTAAGGAGGCAGTGAAATATTTCCACAAGAAAGAAGGCTTTCTGACAAGCAGTCTTGCAGAGTCGGGGGGATTTATAAAATCCTCACCGGAAGTCGAGAGGCCTGATCTGCAACTGCATTTCATCCCTGCGGCTATGGAA
>NZ_JAHHPR010000447.1:0-1480 GCF_024606255.1 Endozoicomonas sp. SESOKO3 | reverse complement strand
CCTTCATTGATTGAAGCGGCGCGTATTGACGGAGCCGGTGAACTGAAAATTTTGTTGTTGTTCAGTAATTCGGACGCTGCCAATGAACGTACTAACATGACACCAATGCCACGCTTTACCGCTTCCAGGGCATGGAGTGAGTTACTAATTTCCAATTGTACTCTGGGTAAGGTGATCTCAAGTTCATTGTGGCTCAGCCATTGCAGCCAGTTCTCCTGATAGCCCTTGACTTGTACCGCAGGCAATTGAGAGAAATCCTCATCTTTTAATAGTTGTTGATAATCCCGTTTGAATTCCGGACTGCATACCAACTGCCAGTGCTCCTGAAACAGTTTCTCTGCCCGAGTGTCTTCACTGTCTACTTTGCCGTTCGTAAGTTCTATATCAACATTTTGACAGGGGGTAGTAGAAGGCCAGTCCACAAGTTGGATATCGAGGCGAATGAAAGGATATTTCTGATAAAAGCTGTCTAAGCGGGGGATTAACCAGTTGTGGCAAAATGTCTGATTGACTCTTAACCTCAGGACATCCGCCTCTTGCTCACCAAAAAGAATTTGAGTCTGCAACTTTAAATGAGCCAGCGAACCAGAAACTATGGGTTGATAATGCTGCGCTGAAGAAGTGAGCCTGACGCCTCTCTTGCTCCGTTCAAACAATGTGGTATTAAGAAATGCCTCCAGACTTTTGAGCTGTTGGCTCACCGCAGCCTGTGTTACACACAATTCTCGCGCTGCGGCACCAATGGTCCCAAGTCTGGCCACTGCTTCAAAAGCCACCAGGGCTCTTAGTGGAGGTAGCATGAATTCACCTGACTGAAATAAAAGTGCAAACTACTCCAGGCAAATTACAACATTTCGACACTTAGATGACAGATTAATGACTCACAGAAGATGAGAAGAGATTGATGATCACGGTTCCGGTTAAAATAAAGCCAATGCCAATCAATGCATAGATATCCAGCTTTTGCCCATATATCAGCCATGACAAAGCTGAGACTAAAACAATTCCTGCACCACACCAGATCGCGTAAGCCACACCCAGTGACAGAGTTTGAACCGTAATTGACAAAAGATAGAAAGCCAGACCGTAGCCAACTAATACCGCCATTGTTGGTAAGGGGGAGGTAAATTGATTGGTCTTGGGTAGCCAGGACGTTGCAAAAACTTCCAACACAATCGCTAAGGTTAACGTCAGAGCAGGTGAGAGGGATAACAACATATCAGGCCGTACTTATACTGTAAATTGTCGGATTATAGGGTAATAAAATGTCAGCAATATTTCCCATCTGAGCGGGTCGAATATAAAACCCGCCAGCAGATGGAAAGAGGCTATTTTATAACAGAAGCGAGTGGGCACAGGCAGGAGAATTTTGTCATTTTGCTGAAAAGGCGGTATCTTGAAATTTCGCTCTACGAAAGAAAGGATATGTCATGACAGATACTGTACTTGAGAAGCGGCGGTATCCACGCAAGGTCCTGGC
>NZ_JAHHPR010000446.1:0-15048 GCF_024606255.1 Endozoicomonas sp. SESOKO3 | reverse complement strand
TCCTCAATTTTCTGCCGTCCTCGCTACGGGCGCCATTCTCGGTCAGGCTCCTAGAGGAGGCCAGGGTTCTGGTCACTACTGTCTGGGATTTCAGGAGTAATCAACAAAGATTATGGCCAGTCAAAAACAGGAAGAACTCATTAAGGCTTTCAGGCAGTTGCTAAAAGAAGAGCGTTGCGGATCCCAAAGCCAAATTGTCGAGCAGCTTCAGAGTCAGGGTTTTGAAAACATCAGTCAATCAAAAGTTTCCCGGCTACTATGTCGTCACGGTGCTGTTCGTGTTCGCAATGCCCGTAATGAACAAGTGTATTGTCTACCCCCTGAACTGGGGAGAATGGATTCCAATATCGCGGTCAGGGATCTGGTGGAAGACGTAGCCAACAACGGTATGTTGATTGTGATCAAAACCAGTCCGGGGGCAGCCCAGATGATTGCACGGCTGTTGGATTCCGTCGGCCGCTCCGATGGTATCCTGGGCTGTGTAGCGGGCGACGACACTATTTTTGTAGCTCCGATTTCCTCCGCTGAAATTGACAGGCTTCAGGAGAGCATCGTCAAGCTGTTTATGTAGCAGCTTGATGGCCTGCTTGACCATCTTCCCGACTTCCCGACGAAGAGAGGGTGTCGTAAAAGCGGGATTTTATGCAGAACTTGATTTACCAACTTATTATAAACGACAAAGACCTTTCAGTTGCGAGGTGAAAACAACCTTCATTGGGTCAGTTGCGTGGCAATGGCTTTATGCAACGAATCTGTTGGTTGCTTATGGAATGATCCTGACCACCGCAGACACACCTCCCGGCACAAATCCTTATTCATGGGTAGCTTTGGAAGCAGAGTAAAGTCTGCCACGGGAACATTTACCCGCTGCATTTTTGTCTATATGCTTGTGGCTTATTTCTTCAGTGCTTTCAGGCTCGATGGCATCACCCAGTTTCAAGATAGCGTATAAAGTTAATCCAGAACACATGAGTGCCAGCCTCTCCGGTAGTTGGGACCGATATCAGGGATTACCTGATGCTGCGCAGATAATCCCTGAGATGGTTCCGGGCGACCTTAAGACGCTCGATCTACAGACCGACGCTTCCTTTCGGTGGGATTCCGGGTTTTCCGCCTGGTTGCTCAAGCTTCAACGACACTGTGACAGTAATAATATAAAGCTGTTGCTCTCCGGGTTGCCGGAAGATGCCCTGAACCTACATCAGTTGGCCATCGCAGTTCCTTTGCAAAACTTTTCGACTAAAAAAGCCTTCTTTTCATTGAAGTCGCTGGAGTCTCTGGCGAAAGGGGTGTTTCAGTGGCTGGAAGATTTTGTGCTTTTTCTGGGAGATATCTCGCTCGGAATGCTAAGAATGTTCAGGATGCGCAGTGATGTCCGGCGTGGTGACTTTTTTCAGTTTTTGCATCAGGCCGGGCCAGTGGCACTTCCCATCGTGACGTTGCTGAGCTTTCTGGTGGGCATGATTCTGGCTTACCTGGGGACAGTTCAGTTACGTCAGTTTGGAGCTGAAGTCTACGTTGCTGATCTTGTTGGTTTAGGTATGGTTCGTGAAATGGGAGCTTTGATGACGGCTATTATCATGGCGGGGCGGACAGGAGCTGCCTATGCCGCGCAGCTGGGTACCATGCAGGTCAATGAAGAAGTCGATGCGCTTACCACGCTGGGCATTAAGACCGTAGAATATCTGGTGCTTCCCAGAATGCTGGCTCTTATTGTGGCCATGCCATTGTTGACGCTTTATAGCGATGTATTGGGCATGCTGGGAGGCTCAGTAGTGGCTTTGGGCATGGACATTACCTTCACTCAGTATTTTCACCAGCTTTCCGGTGCTTTTGTCATGGCCGATGTGATGACCGGCTTATTTAAAAGTCTGGTGTTCGCTATTTTGATCAGTTTTGCCGGGTGTCAGGCCGGGCTGGCCTGTGGCCGTTCTTCTGCAGCAGTGGGTAAGGCAACCACTACGGCTGTGGTCACTGCCATTGTCTATCTGGTGGTAGCGGATGCAGGTTTGAATATTCTCTATTTCCGGCTGGGTATTTGATAATGGACACGCCAGATCCCGAAGCAATGGCCAAAACCAGCTCTGAAACAGGAGCTGCGATCGAAGTCTGCCAGCTGACTATGAAATACGGCAGCAACCTTATCCAGCAGGACCTGACCTTCAAAGTTCACAAAGGCGATGTATTTGTGATTATGGGTGGCAGCGGTTGTGGTAAAAGCACTTTGCTCAAGCATATGATCGGACTGTATCAGCCAGCCGCTGGAACTATTGCCTATGAGGGGCTTGACTACTTTTCTGCTACAGAGCAGCAACAGTTGGAAATGCGAAAACGATGGGGAGTCACTTATCAGAGTGGTGCCCTGTTCAGTGCCATGACTCTGGCAGAAAACGTTGGTTTTCCTCTCACACAATATACCCGGATGAAACCGGCAGAGATAGTCGATCTGGTGGGTTACAAATTGGCTCTGGTCGGGTTGGCGGGCTACGAAAACTATTTTCCATCGCAAATCAGTGGAGGTATGGCCAAGCGTGCCGGTCTGGCCAGGGCTATGGCTCTGGACCCTGATGTGCTGTTTTTTGATGAGCCATCAGCCGGCCTTGATCCATTGAGCGCCAGACGCCTGGACGATCTGATTCTTCGGCTCAGTCAGTCACTGGGGGTGACGATTGTGATTGTCACCCATGAGCTGGAAAGTATTTTTGCCATAGGCTCCAATGGCGTATTTCTCGATGCGCAAACTAAAACACAGCTGGATACCGGGGCTCCGTCCCATATGCTGAAACACAGCTCTCAGCCCCTGGTCAGGGAATTTTTGTCCCGTGGGCGGAGTCTTCAACGGGCTTCCGGAGAGAGTCTTCAACCGACTTACGGGGAAAGAGGACGATGAATAAAAAAAGGTACTCCATTTTTGCTGGCCTGTTCGTGATCGCCATGATCTTAATGGCATTGGGTCTTGCCATGTTTGTTGGTCAAGGCAGTTATTCCAGTCACAGCAAAGAGCGTTATGAGCTGATCTACGACAGTAGTGTTATGGGTCTGAATATTGGTGCTCCTGTTACGCTGCGGGGGGTCAAAATTGGAGAAGTCACAGAGATTCGCACCCAGCTGTATGTTGACAAGGAAGAGTTATTAAACACGGTGTTTATCGATATTTATCCGGACATGGTGATCGGTAAGGGAGGAAAAATTCCTGAAGATATCGTGAAACAGCTGGTGGCCCGGGGGCTGGCCGCCAAGCTGAAAACCCAGAGTCTTCTGACAGGGTTGTTGTACATTGAAGTGGACTTCTATAAAGCCAGCTCTCGAACGATTCCTGTCTCTACCCAATATCCACAGCTCCCGACGGTGCCCACAGATTTTGAAACCATTACCCAGGATCTGGACAAAATGAATCTACCTGCGCTGATCACTGATCTGAAAAGCATTGCTCACAACCTGAATACCATCAGTGGCAGTCAGGCATTTCAGCAGATGCCAGCGAACCTCAATAAGGCTTTTGTTCAGTTTGGGGCCATGTCAGAGGGTATGGCCAAAAGTATGTCAGACATCAGGGATGAATTTGTCCCTATGGCTGAGAGCATGAACCAGATGTCTCAGGCTATTGAAAAAGAACTGCCAAAAACGCTTGGCAAGGTGAACGAGGTATTGTCGACAGTAGAAGCTACGCTAAAAACGGTGGAGCAAACGACGGTGGAACTGAGTGATACCATGGCGCCTGACTCGCCACTGATGTATCAGCTGGATCGCAGCAGTAAAGACATCAGTCGCTCGGCGGATGCTGTCAGGGAGTTGGCAGAGTTGTTGGAAGAACAGCCGGGTTCAGTGCTGTTGGGCAGAGATACAGGTGAGTAATGTCATGAAGAATAACGTTAAATGGTTCTTGCCTCTGCTTGCCGTTCTTCTTTTGTCGGCCTGTGCGAGTCGTGTCACGCCTTTTCAGTACTTCACCCTGAAACCTGCGGTCGAAGATAAACCCGATCACAGTTCAGTGCCATCAATTGGTGTGGCTCCGGTCAGGATTCCAGGCTGGATGGATCGATCCAGTCTGATTGTAAACGACGGTGGGTATAAGCTTATCCGCTACGATAATCAACGCTGGGGTGAACCTCTACAGGATGCAATAACTCGTACTTTGACTCAGAATCTGAAAGCATTGTTCCCCCGTTCTGATGTTCAATCCGGCCCCTGGTTGAGGAGTCAGGCACCTGAGATCACAGTGGCTGTCGATATCAGTAATCTGGCCTGGTCTGGCAACAATCTGGAGCTGGATGCCAGTTTTACCTTTCTTAAAAAACAGGCAAGTGTTGAATCTCGCACCGTCAGGTTAACCAGAAATCTCCCAAAAGGAAGCAGTCCTGAGCAATGGGTTGAAAGCTTCAGCTATTTGCTGGCTGATCTGAGTCAGCGAATAGAAAAGGGCGTTGTTGCTCAGCAGTGAAGAGTTGTTGGTCGCCTGGACGGGCGCTATTCTCGGTCAGCCTCTTAGTGCGGCGGATCCTTTGGAAGAAAGTCATCGTGCATGACTTCTTCATACGTCCACGGACGGATCAGACACGTCAACACGGCAGGTCAGCATTCCGGTTTCAATCAGCTTGATAGCACAGAACGACTGTAATGCTTTCACAAGTCATCGTCATCGTCATCATCGTCAACAAGATGTAAATTAATGATCTTCAATCTTAAGCGTTCAATTTCTTTTTCCAATCTCATATCAATTTCTTGTTTTAAGATTACAGATAAAACCTCATCTACTCTCGATCTGACAGAGTAAAGTTCAGAAAAAGAGCAAAGGTGGGGTGTGATTTCAATTTTAATGTAAGGAACTTTTCCGCATAAGTCATGAGCTTTTAAAATATGCAAATCGTGATGGTAGATTAGTTCCTTTCTGCATATTGGGCATGTGTTTTTTTTTTCTCTTTTATTCCAACGTAAAATACAATGCTCATGAAATGCATGCTGACAGCATAAAGAAATACTTTTATCCTCATAGTGCAATATTTCAAGACAAATAGGGCAAACTGATTGAGCAGATACCTCATTTGAAATAAAAAAAATAATTAGAAGAATTAATAAATGTCTGATTATATTAATTTTCATATTATTAAGTCCGTAATAGATTTGCTTTCTGAAGGGTGGCTGATGCTTTAGTTGTTAAGGATACTAAACGATCCGGAAAGGTCCAGGAGGCCGACCAATTCGCTGCGCATGGATGCAGAAGCCAGAGCAACGCGAGCACAGAGTTAAGATTTGTATTGAATTTTCGACAGCTAGGACGACCCTGATTCAGAACGATAACCGATATTCACTTCAAACTCTCTGAGTCGTTTAATAATGGATAACAACTCAGTGACGGTTGCCCAGTTTTCAGTGAAGTAGGAAAGGCTGTCTGAAACACTGCTGAATGCATGGGACACTCTGTTTAAAGTCCCCATTAAGATGATGCCGTAAATAACACCCGGACCAATGACCATCAGGTCGGCAATCACTACAAACTGAAAGAAGAAGTTCTGCCAGAGGGCGAAATAGGAGTGGTTGAGGAACAGTCGAAAGTAGTTAAAACGCAGTCCGGTAAAGAGCTCCAGCAGCGTGGGTGTGTCGGCGTAGGTTTTATCGTCTTCGGCATAAACCAGCTGTTTTCTGAATCTGGCTTCGACTTTCTGGTTGTTGTATTCAAGTCCAGGCAAGCGGATACCCACATAATAGGAGATGATGATGGCACTGAAAGACAACAGACAGGAAAACCAGAGCAGGGAGCCCGGCATCTGACTCATGATTTCCATGCCTTTCAGTGATAGCGGAATTTTATCATAGTTCTCCATAAATGCCGGGCTGCTGAGCCAGTTCGCCAGCTTGTCGCATATCTCTTCACTGAGTGTCCAGAGAATAGGAATAAAAGCGATCAAGGTCAGAATGGAGCGAAACAGCCCCAGGGCAAGTAGTTCGGTGACTCTGGCAAAACGCTGAGGGTCTTCCTGTAAGCGTTGGGAGGCACCTTCAATATCACGATCTATTTTCTGCCAGAAGGGCAGGTAAGTCAGGGTCATGGCTTGCCGCCAGCGAAAGCAAAAGTGCTGTGAAAGGAAGTTGGAGAGGCTTCTCAGTAACACAAAAGGAAAAGCAATGGTGCAGAATACCAGTATCAGCTCCCAGAAGCGGTCAATGGATTCCGGTTTGGCCAGCTGCATCATATCCCACATCTCGCCATACCATTCATTCAGCTTGACCATCATGCTGACTTCAATAAAGATTGAGGTCAGCATCACGGCAAGTCCTCCCCAGGCCCATATAGCCCATTGCCTTGACAAGAAAAAACACTTCAACATCCTTGAACTCCTTTAGTGCATTGTATATATAAGTTTTGACAGTTGAGGAGCCGAAGCGTTCATTTTTTAATGCGGCAGCCAGTTCACAATGGCGATAAATTTTTTATCCTGACTTTAAAGCTCGCTGCGAAGACCAGCATCAGGGGATGGTTTTTCGTGGGGTCTAAAACGTTTCACAAAGGTGTTGCTGTCCGCCTTTTCCATCAGTTCTCTACCCATTTCCTGCTCAAGCAAACTGCCAAGTGCAAGTAAGATATATTCGCTGTCTTTAGCACCCATTACCTGAAGGCCAAAAGGCAGACCTTCATGATTAAAGCCGCAGGGAATGGTCACTCTGGGGCCTCCTGTCAGGTTAGCCAGGGAAGTATTAAATGCCAGAAGATACGCATTGGATAAATTCAACTCGCCAGCAGTATTTTGCAGCCAGTAATTCAATTTGGCTGTTGCTGGTGTCAGCGTCGTTGGCATGACAACAACATCAACCTTTGAGAATATATTTTTTTCAAAGTGATCTGCCAACACTTCCTGGTTATGTTTGGCTCGCTGGAGCTGTTCATAAGACACCGCCTTGCCCATCAACAAAGCCATTTCGGTTTCACTCGGCATGTCAACGATGCCCATAAATTTGAATTTCCCCTCCGCTTCCCGGTGCCCAAACAGGATCATATGGGTCGCCCAGAGCCGTTTTCTGAAGTTTTCAGGCATAAATTGCATTCTGACGAAGAGGCTGTTTTTGCGAGTTTGGAGTTTTTTAAGTTGGGTACCCAGTCGGTCAAGACACTCAAATGTCTTCTCTGAAACTTCTTTGTCTGCATGTTCAAGCCACTCGGGATCAAGACCTATTTTGAGCGTCTTCAAAGTTTCAGCCACTTGGATGGTGGGAAGGCGTCCGCTTGAAACCTGATAACCGAGGGCGATGTCTTTAAAACGACTACCAATGAGTCCAATGGCCGTCAAACCTGGCGCTGCATTTTCATAATTTTTGGTGGAAATCTTGTCTGTGGTGGGTTTAAGACCGGGCAAGCCATTTAATGAGGCAGGAATGGAGATGGACCCGCCACCATCAGTACCTACCGTTAATGGTGACAGGCCAAGCGCAACCATAAGGGCACTACCACTTGATGATCCACCCGGGATATGAAAGGGACTGAAACGATTAGCGATCCTGGGAAAGTGAGGATTTTCTCCCGTTGCCCCAAGCCCGAAAATATGTTGATTGGTTATCCCCAGGATAATAACACCCTCACTCTTTAACAATCGAACCACTTCAGATTCAGTCTCTTTATTCACCGTGTAAAATGGCGAATGATAGGGCATTTTTTTACGATCAATGCCAGCGGTCGGGTGATAGCTTGCAACGTTGATTTCTGATTTTACGGCAATTGGAATACCTTCCAGCTGACGGATAATCCGTTGTTTTTTACACGCTTCAATAACACCCCGGTATTCTGAAATACACTTTAGCCATCGCTCATCCGAGGCTTTAGCCATTTGCATTGCCAGATCTTTGTTTCGCTCAATCAGTACATCCTTCAAGCTGTCTGGTAGCTTTTTGTCGTACCAGTCATAAATATTTTCAACCAGCCTGGAAGGGGTTAGTTTTTGTTCTGCAAACAATTGCTGAATGTCATCAATGCCACCGGCTCGATCAAACAGTTCGGATATACTGATAGCTGGGCTGCCACGAGAGTCACTATCCAGAGAAGGAGCCTCTTCAGAAGAAGTCTCTTCAAATGGTGGCGGTTCAGGCATGTCCGGAATACCTGCATTGAGTGCTGATAATTCTGCTTCAGAGAAAAGCACAGGATCTTCAGGGTTCATGCCGCTAGCTGGTAGCTGACTTTTCATGAACTCAATCTGTTGATCCCGACTCCTAAAAAAAATGACACAATTTCGGGCAAGGGACAGCCATTGTCCGGAAAGGCTTTGTGAAGAACGAAGCCAGTCAGGAGAATATTCTCTGGTGATATAAGGCTTTTGCCCGGTACGGCGGTCAATCTCAACAAGAGTGGGGTCGGATAAGTCATAGCCATAACTACCGGTTACCAACAGAAGAAGGGTCAACACAAGAGTCACGTCTGAAAAGCGCATTCCGGTTCCTCAACAAAAATGCATTGATAATTTTCTCAGCAGGGGTCCAGTATAGATGATCGGGAGTCTGAGCCATTTGAGTTTCTGGTCTGATATCGACCTGTACTCAATCTTTGCATGAACTGAAGATGTCGAAGGGCCGTGGGTCGACCATAAAAAAAGGCCGGAAGATTTCCGGCCTTTTTGACTCACTGAAAACAATAATCAGAACTTATTTCTTGTCACTGTTGTTTTTATCGCTGCTGTTTTTGCCCTTGCTGTTTTTGTCGTCATCGTCAGCGATATCCAGCAGTTCAACTTCGAAGATAAGGGTAGAAGCGGGTGGGATAGACCCGGCAGCCTGATCACCGTAACCCAGTTCAGCAGGGACATACAGTTTGTACTTGGAGCCAACTGGCATCAGTTGCAGACCTTCCTGCCAGCCTTTGATCACACCGTTCAGAGGGAAGGTGGCTGGCTGCCCGCGCTCAACACTGCTGTCGAAAACGGTGCCATCAATCAGGGTACCCGTGTAGTGAACAGTGACCTGGTCTTCAAGGCCCGGTTTTGCAGCGCCTTCTTCACCGGCTTCAATCACCTCGTACTGCAGGCCTGAATCAGTGGTTTTCACACCTTCTTTTTTAGCGTTTTCTTTCAGGAAGTCTTCACCCTTCTTGCGGTCTTCGTCCAGGCGTTCCTGAACCTTCTTCTCGATGATCGGGCGGATACGCTCTTCGTGACCCTGCAGGGCGGAGCGAATCTCGTCATCGTTCAGCTTGCTCTCGCCATTCAAGGCTTCCATGAATCCTTTTTTGAGCAGATCACGGTCAATGGTGATACCCATTTCTTCCTGCTGCTTGAGGGTTTGATCAGCGTAATTGCCCAGGGAAGCCCCCATAGCGTAGGCGGCTTTCTGTTCAGGGGATTCCAGCTTGACTTCTTCGGTAATGGGTTGGGTGTCATCTTTACAACCTGCGGCAAGAGCAACTACAGCGGCCAACGCGGTCACTTTGAGAACTTTTTTCACTATTTTTCTCCAATGGGTTGGTCAAAGTCCTGCCAGTAAAGGGCTTAGACCCGGAAAAGACGGGGAGAGTCCCTGTCATGATGATTAAACAATAAATAATGGCACAGGGATTGTGGTAATTGAACTTTTAATAGCCTTTTTTATGGGTTCTGACACTTTCTTGACCTTTTCAAACTGGATGCTGACGAAAACAGCGGTTTTTATTGGTACATTTGTACCTTTTTTTATGGATTAAGTCTGTGTCTTAATGATTGTTATCGGGAGGAAGTTGCGTGGGGATGGAGCCTCGGCAGGCTCCGGGATATTAGTGTTGTCAGGGCAATGAACAGGCAAGATACCCAAAGACAGACAGCCAGTCCACCCACCTGAAACAGCCAGCCTGATAACAGGGTACCCATGAGTCGACCCATGGCATTGGCCATATAATAGAATCCCACATCCATGGACGCACCATCCTCACGGGCGTAGCTGACAATGAGGTAAGAATGCAGTGAGGAGTTGATGGCAAAGATGGCTCCGAACACCAGCAGTCCGGCGATAATGGTCAGCTCAGGATACCATTCCAATTGGATGCCAAAGGCAACAGCCAGTGCAGATAATAACAGTGTTGCTGCCCAGACAGTGGCAGATGTACGTCCGGGGGGGGAATCGCTTTCATGACCGGTAATCCGTGGTGCCAGCCCTTGCACGAAACCATACCCCATCACCCAGAGGGCCATAAAACCACCGGTTTCAGAGTGACTCCATCCGAAGACACTGGATAGGTAGACGGGCAGGGCAATAACAAACCAGACATCCCGGGAGCCAAACAGAAACATTCTGGCTGCTGAAAGGATATTAATGGCGCGGTTGTCAGAAAATATATGGCTAAATTTCGCTTTGGCTTTGGACTTGCCCATATCCCGGTTCAGCCAGATCAGACTCATAATCAGAACCAGGGCCAGAACGGCCGCCATGGCAAACAGCGTATTTTTGAAGCCGATCATTGACAAAAGCGTACCACCTAAAAAGAAACCAGCCCCTTTGAGAGCATTTTTTGATCCTGTCAGGATGGCAATCCACTGATAAAGCCTGCCCTGGTGTTCATTGCTGACCAGTTTTTTGATCGATGTTTTGGCGCTCATTTTATTCAGGTCTTTAGCAATACCTGACAGGGCCTGGGCAAACATAACCAGTGGCACGGTCAGCCATTGGGTAGGTACCGTAAGTAACAATAAGGCAATAATCTGCAGGCCAAGACCGAAGTTCATGGTTCGGTTCAATCCCAGTCTGGAAGCCAGCCAGCCACCGACCAGATTGGTGACGACACCAAAGAACTCATAGAACAGAAACAGCATGGCAATTTCCAGAGACTCATAGCCGAGACTGTAAAAATGCAGTACGACCAGCATCCGGAGGGCGCCATCGGTCAGGGTAAAATTCCAGTAATTGAACGTGACCAGCAAATATTGTCTGAGGTCATACGACAGGTTCTTCAGTATCATATTTTCCCGGCATTTGCTGATGCAGTGTTGTTTGAAATGTTGTTTAGACTGTTGTTTGAAGCATGTGCTTTCAGGCGGATCTTTTCCTGATTAATGAAGTCCGGCTGGCCGGTTCTTGTTACCGCCAGAACCAGCTCCATCCAGGGCGGAAGCTCCGGATTGAGGCGATAGAAAATATTCTGGGCACGACGATGGGAGCTCAATATCTTTAACGTTCGCATCTGTGCCAGATGGCGGGAAATCTTGGACTGACTTTCCTGAAGGGCGACCACCAGATCATTGACGCAGAGTTCATGCTCATCTTCAATCAGCATGAGAATACGCAATCGTGTATTGTCTGAAAGCAGCTTGAAAAACTCATCCGGGTTGGAGTCGCTTTTGATAACACCGGGAGTATTCAACTGTAGAAACAGTTTGATTTGTCCCTCCAGAATGTCAGCAGTGTTGTCAAACGGGGTCAGCCCATCCTGTTGTCTGGGGTCTGCCAGGTCCCAGTGTAACAGGGCATCTGATTGAGGATAGTGAGCACATTCATTCTTGGCGTTATCACACAGGGTGATGACGTAATCAAATTGCTGTTCATCAAGATCCTCCAGACTTTCGCTTTTCAGGCCGTCAGTAGGAATGCCCCGCTTTTTTAGTGTCTGAAAGACCCTGTCATCAATGCCCTGGGGCTGAGTACCAGCACTGAACACTCTGAAGTCATTACCGGCCATATTGCGAAAGATGGCTTCTGCCAGCTGGGAACGGGCCGAGTTTCCCGTGCAGAGAAACAGGATAGAAAGCAGTGGTGTCATCATCAAATCAGGCTAACCCGACTTTTCTGGCCAGTTCAGCCGTTCTTACTGAATAACCCATCTCATTGTCATACCAGGCATAGATCTTCACCATTCGATTATTGACCACCATGGTTGAGAGCGCATCCACAATGCTGGAGCGGGTATCGCCCAGATAATCGATGGAAACCAGAGGTTTGTTCTCATAACCGAGAATGCCTTCGAGCTCATTTTCTGCAGCGGACTTCAGCAGCTGGTTCACTTCTTCAATGCTGGTGTCTCTTTCCACTTCAAACACCACATCGGTCAGAGATGCGTTGGCCAGTGGCACCCGAACTGCATGGCCATTCAGCTTGCCCTTCAATTCCGGGAAAATATGAGTAATGGCTGTTGCGGAACCGGTAGTGGTTGGGATCAGGGACATTCCGCAGGCTCTGGCACGACGAAGATCCTTGTGTGGTGCATCCAGAATCGTCTGGGTGTTGGTGATGTCGTGAATCGTCGTCATGCTGCCACGGACAATACCCAGATTTTCGTGAATGACCTTTACGACAGGTGCCAGGCAGTTGGTGGTACAGGATGCAGCCGTTACAATCCGGTGTGTTTCCGGATCGAACAGGTGGTCGTTGACACCTATAACGGCATTAAGAACACCTTCTTCTTTTACAGGAGCAGTGACAACTACCCGTTTGACGCCCTGGTTGAGGTATTTTTGCAGGATTGGTGTTTTCTTGTGTACGCCGGTGCCGTCAATAACCACATCGCAATCGGACCAGTCCAGGTCGTCTATCTCTTTTATCTGACTGCAGATGATCGTCTTGCCATCAACGGTAATGCTGTTGTCAGTGGCTGAGACAGTGCGCGACCAGCGACCCTGAACAGAATCAAACTCCAGAAGGTGCGCCAGGGTTGGGGCACTGCCTGCTACGTCATTGATTCTGACAAACTCCAGTTCTGGCCAGTCAAAAGCAGCACGCAACACCAGGCGACCGATTCGACCAAAACCATTAATACCTACTTTTACCGCCATGGTGACCTCACAACAACAAGGTTGGCTGATGATTTGAAGAAAAAGTTTGAATATTTGTATATGCGGATAATCAAATATAAAGAAGAGGGCGTCAAGTATTCAAAGTTGATTTCAGTAATTCTACTTAGCCCTTAGCATTCTTGAGTCAGCGATCAGGACTCGCTGGTGTGAGTCCCGGGAATCTGGAAGCCGGATAATGAGTTATTTGACTAAAAAATCATCAGACTTCTGGCTAAATCCTCTCAAATCCATTAGATTACGCCGGTTTTACTGGCTGTTCGTGCTTGGAGGTTATCGGGTGCGGATACAGAATTTACGATCAAGAATGGTGGGCTACCTATGCTTTATGCCGAAGGCAACCGTCTGATGAACCTTGCGGATAAACACAACCGGGGTTTTGAGCGCAAGAAAACAGCCAGACTGGGTACTGAGAAAAACCCTGCCAGTGTGGTTGTTCAGAATGAAGAGCGTGAGCAGGAGTTATCGGCCATCTTTGAAGAGAATGGCTGGTTTTACATCATTGAGGTCGATGAAGAGAAGCAGGAAGATGTCTCCGACCTGGAACTGCTGAAGAACCTGCCCACCACCAAGGTGGTAGAAAAAACACCGGGCCGTAATGATCCCTGTGTTTGTGGCAGTGGCAAAAAATACAAGAAGTGCTGCGGCTGATATTAGCACCTGCCCGACTTTCAGGCAGCTTCTACTTCAAAAGGCTTTGTTGTGGTTCCCTGGTGGTGTTTCATATACTACCGGCCATTGTTCAGCTCCCGGATTAAGGACCGTTTCACAATATGGCTGAAATGGTCTGAACCACTGTTCGACATGTTATGAACTTTTACTCTAAAACCGAGTCCAATTTGCCTCATCTTTTGAATCGCATTTCAAAATCAGGACAAATACCCGCTTTGGAGTAAACAGAAATGACACCGGATATTAAGCAAATAAACGACAACTCCAAGAGTGTTGATTCACCCCCGACGTTACCTAAGTCTTCCCGATCAGATTCACCAACCGGTATCGGTATGGGTAGGGAGATCAGTGAATCTCACCAGTGTGAATCTTTACTGGAGGAACTGCCCTTAGAAATCAAATATAAAGTCATTGACTCTTTGAATCTTCCAACTGTGGCCCTTTTAAAACGGACATGCTTCAAGTTCTACAATGCTATTCAAGAAGGTGATGCTCTGGCGAAGGCTTGGTATCACCGGTTTCCTTCAGCACATCAGGCTCAACTAAAGACAGTCATCAGTACCAAAGACAACAACCAACTCAGCGGCTGGTTGGGGCAGTTTACGAATGATGAGACGCTAATCGAGTCAATTGCAGGTCGCTGGGAGAGTGATGCATTTCCAGCTATTTTCTGTTTCACCATGAGTGAACTGATGTCTAAATGTAAAACATTTAAATTAGTTGAAAAAGGCGAGATTTCTCATGGTAGCCAGATTGTATCAGCCTCATTCAGCGGCGATGGTCGGCATGTGGTGACCAACACTGCGGTTTTCGGTCATAACATAGCGAAAATCTCTGGTCAGGGCATCAGTGGATCATGGGAGGTAAAAACTAACATTGTTCACACTGACTTTATCAACTCAGCCACCTTCAGTCCCGATGGCAGTCATCTGGTCACCGCCAGTGATGATGGCAGGGCGAGAATCTATGGTCTCAGGGCCGATGGATCATGGGAAGCAAAATTGACTATTACTCATGGTGAAAAGGTCAACTCAGCCACCTTCAGTCCCGGTGGCGCTCTTGTGGTGACCTCCAGTGATGATCACTCGGCGAGAATCTATGGTCAGGAAGCCAATGGATCCTGGGCACCAAAAGCCACCATTTTCCATGAAGCTGCGGTCATGTCAGCCAGCTTCAGCGCTGATCGCCGCTATGTGATAAGCGCCGGTGCTGATGACAAGGCGATAATCCATCGTCAGGAGGACGATGGATCATGGCTGGAGAAAGGCTCCATTCCCCATGACAGTTTTGTCAGATTAGCCACCTTTAGTCCCGATAGCACCCATGTGCTGACCGCCAGTGACGACTCCAAGATGAAAATCTATGTTCAGAAGGCCGATGGATCGTGGGAAGCAAAGGCTGTCATTCCTCATTCTGCCTGGGTCTCCTCAGCCACCTTCAGTCCCGATGGCAGCCGTGTGATGACTGCCAGTGACGATAGTACGGTGAAAATTTATGGTCATAAGGCCGGTGGATCATGGGAACCAGAAGCCATCATTTGTCATGAGTGTTGTGTGAGATCAGCCAATTTCAGCGCCGATGGCCGCCATGTGGTGACCGCCAGTCAAGATAAAACGGTGAAAATCTATGGTCTCAAGGCCGGTGG
>NZ_JAHHPR010000445.1:0-2277 GCF_024606255.1 Endozoicomonas sp. SESOKO3 | reverse complement strand
AGTGCTCTAGCCCTGTCGGAACACAAAAAAAGAAATCACTCCGGGCAACAAACCTGTGATGCAATTGTTGTCGGGGTGGACGGGCTGCTGCGGCCATGTGGAAAAATCTGCAAGAGTTTCAGAGTCTTGTCAAATCACAAAATCGGAGAACACAGCGGGCAAAAGTCCTGTGAAGTAGCAGTGGTCGGAGAGGATGGTCAGCTGCGGCCATGCGGTAAAATCTGCAAGAATTCTAAAGTCCTGTCTGATCACAAAATCGGATATCACAGCGGGCAAAAATCCTGTGAATTAGCAATGGTTGGAGAGGATGGTCAGTTGCGGGCATGTGGGAAGGTCTGCAAGAATGCTCGCGCCCTGTTGGATCACAAAAGAATACACCACACCGGGCAACAAAGCTGTAAGGTTAGCGTGATTGGGGATGACGGCCTATTGCGGCCATGCGGAGAGATCTGTAAGAATGCTAAATACCTGTCGTATCACAAAAGAAAAGAGCACACCGGGCAACAAATCTGCTACATACGTGTGGTTGGGAAGGACGGCCAAATGCAGCCATGCGGAAGGGTCAGTAAAAATGCTCAAGCCCTGTCTCAGCACAAAAGAAGACATCGAAAACGTAAGCAGATTGGTGTAACTCCAGGTGATGAATGCAGTAATCCAGCAGGTAAAGTTCATAAGTAAGACTTGATCTGACACTGCCCTTTCCCCGGACTCAGTGGCTTTTCAGGAGCAGTCCCGGGGCTGGAAAAGAGACTGTTTACCTAAACTAAAATTGCACTTGTTTGAGGGTTTCGAGACAGCCTCTTTGTGCAGACATCTGTTTACTCCGAAAAACGGGCTCTAAAATTTGAAACAAGGCACGGGTTCCCACACTGGAGAGGGTGGGAACCAGGGCTATACAACCGCCGAAGCAGGAGGCAGATTATGAAGTGATTTCCGCGAGCAATATCTCGCTCACTTAATTAAGATTACGCCCTTTGTTGGCAGCAATTCTCAGCCTCAATGCATTCAGCTTAATAAAGCCTTCAGCATCTGCCTGATCATAAGCACCGGCATCATCTTCAAACGTGGCAATATTCTCATCAAACAGGGAGTCATCAGACTGACGACCAACAACCACTACATTACCCTTATAGAGCTTCAGTCGTACGACACCGTTCACGCACTCCTGACTTTCATCAATCATCTTCTGAAGCATCTCACGCTCGGGAGACCACCAGTAACCGTTGTAAATCAGTTTCGCATACTTAGGCATAAGCTCGTCTTTAAGATGCGCCACTTCACGATCAAGCGTGATGGATTCGATCGCTCTGTGTGCCTTCAGCATGATGGTACCACCGGGAGTCTCATAGCAACCACGAGACTTCATACCGACATAACGATTCTCAACAATGTCCAGACGTCCCACGCCATTTTCCCCACCGACTTTGTTGAGGTAAGTCAACACAGTTGCGGGTGTCATTTCCTGTCCATCAATGGCAATGATGTCGCCTTTCTTATAGGTCAGTTCCAGATACAGTGGCTGGTCCGGGGCCTTTTCCGGAGATACGCTCCAACGCCACATATCTTCTTCGGCTTCAGCCCAGGGATTTTCCAGAATGCCACCTTCGTAGGAGATGTGCAGCAAGTTGGCATCCATAGAATAAGGAGACTTACCTTTCTTCTTCTCAACCTGGATACCGTGCTCTTCACAATAGGCCAGCAGTTTTTCACGGGAATTCAGATCCCACTCACGCCAGGGAGCAATAACCTGCACACCGGGCTTGAGGGCATAGGCACCCAGTTCAAAACGCACCTGGTCATTGCCCTTGCCGGTAGCTCCGTGGGAGATGGCATCGGCCCCCGACTCATTGGCAATTTCTATCAGTCGCTTGGAAATCAGAGGGCGGGCAATAGAAGTGCCCAGCAGGTATTCTCCTTCGTAGAGGGTATTGGCCCGGAACATCGGAAACACAAAATCCCGTACAAACTCTTCACGCAGATCTTCGATATAGATCTCTTTGATGCCCAAAGCTTCTGCCTTGGCTCTGGCAGGCTCAACTTCTTCGCCCTGACCCAGATCGGCAGTAAATGTTACAACATCGCACTGATAAGTATCTTCCAGCCATTTAGCAATGACTGAGGTATCCAGCCCACCCGAATAGGCCAGTACTACTTTTTTGATCTCTTTCACCGAGCACTCCCAATTCCCGATACGGTAAAACCTGATTTGTGAGAGAGTATTGATGATCCAGCATTGAAAATCAATATTTATTCATTAAACCAGAATATAAATTCATC
>NZ_JAHHPR010000444.1:0-3736 GCF_024606255.1 Endozoicomonas sp. SESOKO3 | reverse complement strand
CGCCCCAAGTGGCCATTGTCGGAAGCCGCAGGCCGACCCCTCAGGCTCGTCGATTGGCTCAGGAGATGGCCATGGATTTGTCTCGAAAGGGACTGGTGATTACCAGCGGCATGGCGCTGGGAATTGATGCAGCCGCTCATCAGGGAGCATTGGGCAGTTATGGCAGTACCATAGCGGTTCTGGGAACCGGGGTGGATGTGGTTTATCCAAGGAGTCATGGCGACCTTTATCAGGCTATAGCCATGCAGGGCGCAATTGTGAGTGAGTTTCCTCTGGGGACGACACCTAAACCCGGACATTTTCCAAGAAGAAATCGCATCATCAGTGGTTTGTCTGTCGGTGTTCTGGTGGTAGAAGCAGCGCTTAACAGCGGTTCATTGATTTCGGCCAGACTGGCTGCTGAGCAGGGACGAGAAGTGTTTGCTGTACCGGGTTCTGTTTTAAATCCTCTCAGTCGTGGTTGTCATAAGCTCATAAAGGAAGGAGCTGTTCTGGTTGAATCGGCTGAGGATATCCTGGTCGAGTTACAGAGCTATCTGAGAGCTTATGTGGTATCCACCTCTGAGCCAGAACCGATCAACTCTGATTTATCAGGGGTTCAGAGAGTCATTCTGGAAATTATGAGCGCTGAAGCCATCAGTGTGGATCTGATTTGCCAGATATCAGGGCTCTCGTTTGACGAAGTTTCTGTCATTCTGACTGAGATGGAGCTGGAGGGTTTTATTGAGTCGGTGCCTGGTGGTTATATCCGAGTGGGGTAATTATCTCACTTCCTCGCCAGCTCTTGCTTCATATCGGTCAATAATAGCCTCAACCTGCATGGGCTTTGCGGTATGTCGTAATTTCGGCAGGTCGTAAAGCAGGGGCATCCCTATGCGGGAGTGCGCCATTCCGCAAGCCATCGGGTTATAACTCGCCAATCCAAGCCGCACAGACAATGACATTCACTAATAATTTAAATCTTTCACTTCTGGTACGATATACCACAAACTTTCGTACAAGAAATGAAATATCTATGACGTTCGAAGAGTATTATCAGAAGCTTCCCATCAACAAGAAGAAGTTGAGTAATGTAAAGCAGACCATCTTGAAGCGTTTATGGGGACAAGATAGCAATCCATTTCCTAAGCCTTGGGTATCTTCCGCTGAACTGCTTGAACTGACAAGTCAGAAGTACTTTGATCGTCGAACCAGAGAGTTAAGAGATGCGTTGGGTTGTGACCTGGAATCTGCTTATCAGGAAGAATTTGAAGGCCATGCCTGGCGTTTTAGATCAGACACTCTGACTGCTCCACAAGCGCGAAAATATCTCACAAAAGCGCAAAAAGATCGTCTTTTTACTGAAGCTGAAAATACCTGTGCAACCTGCGCTACACAAACCGAAGCGGGTGTCAGAGGTTTACAAGCAGACCACAAAGTACCTCTTTCCCGCGGAGGAACTAATGATTTAGAAACTGGCAGCCTATGTGTAACAACTGCAATGTTGGGAAGAGGAGAGCTTGCGAAGGTTGCCACCTGAACTGTTAGACCTGTTCATGGGCTTTCCCTGAAAAACATGGTGTACCTTTTATTTTGAACCTCAGTGAGCCAGTACTGAAGGTTATTGACAGTATCAGCGAGACTAAATCCATCAGTCGAGAAGAGGCTATCAGAATAGCTGTAGAAGCTTATCGTGAAGAATTTCTGACCAGTAAGCCGACATGATTGGGTGGTATCGCTCATGCAAATGCTTGTTAATGATCAGCCTGCCCGTGCAGTGAGATCCTGATCCCTAAACATATCCATTGTTTCAAAGGCTCGATGTGATGACGCCAACTTACGAACCGGTGCTTTCTGCAGAAGTGCCTTCCTGATTTGTCTACCTACAGCCTCTGCAACAGGTGCGGGAAATGCATTGCCGACCTGTCGATAGGCATGGGTCTTTCCACCAAAAAACTCCCAATAGTCAGGAAAACCCTGAATTCTTGCAGCCATTCGAATATTCAGCAACGGCATCCCTTCGCAACCAGGCTGGATCGTTCCATCTCTTTTGAGAACGCCTATGAAACCTTCTCCTGGAATCTCATCATCATTTGCAACTCGGTGAGCATTTACACCAAGCTCTTGCCACTGTCGTTTGGCTCTGGTAGGCCCCAGATCGGGTCCTCCATGTTTTTTAGATCCACCTACAAGTGTCGGAGCTATTTTATCAGCCCTCTTTTTCCATTTATCAACGCCTTCCCAACCATTCGATGACATGAGATCACAAAGAGCTTCACCTACAGTTTTAGGTCGCGTATTCAGAGGTTGAGGCCAGTGAAAATGCTTAAAGTAATCAGGCTTCATTGCCACCAGGATAACTCTGGGTCTTAACTGGGGCACACCAAAATCACTGGCCTGATGCAGCTTCCAATCAGAGAGATAACCCATCTCAAAGAGCGTATTAGATATTTCATCTCGGTAATCTTTGAACTTATCTTCCAGAAGCCCTGGAACATTTTCCAGCATCACGGCTTTAGGTTGAACCTTCTGAAGAATCTCCAGCGCCGTGGGGAAAAGATCACGTTCATCATTGCTACCAAGCTGCATACCGGCTTTGCTGAATGGAGGGCATGGCACTCCCCCTGCAACCAGATCAATTTGCCCCTGGTAGTCTTCAGCTTCATGTTCTGCAAAGTGCTTTAGGTCACTCTCAATGATATTGTCCCACCCCAAGCCATGAGCCTGATTATTGAGGCGCAAAGTCTGACTGGCATGATGATCGATCTCAATGAGGGCTGCATGAGAAAAACCTGCCACGTGCAAACCTATGGCCTGACCGCCGGCACCAGCACACATTTCAATCGTTTTCATCAAAAAACCTGTTTAATGTTCAAAACGGCAATTATACCAAGTTCAACTGTATGAAAAAAATCACTCCAACTCGAGATAATTTTTCAGCGCCTTCACTCTACGCTGCCGCTGCCCTTTATCCTTGGTTCTGGAAGACATACTTTTGCTGTAGGCTTCGACATTTTCATTGTCAGAGTCTCGGGAGCGAAGTTTTGTATAGAATTCAGTAAGTTTTCCCTTAATGCAATGAGGTTTTATGCCTTCTCTTTCACAAAAGTCTGACAGACACCAGATGCCATAAAGATGTGAAACGCCTCCGACATTGAACTTTTGATACTCAATATCCAAAGATTTCATAAAGTCAGTAACAAGTGAAAACCTGGCTTTGATGTAACTCCAGTCTAGAGTTTCTTTACTGTACTTCTCATAAAGCTCATCCAATATATTCTGGTTCGCATGCAATGGCTTCCCCTCAATTTGCTGAAACATTATTTCCGAAATAAATTCGTAATGCTCCATCCTGGCGACATCTGTACCTTCCAGTCGCTCTCTCCAAAATGGGATTTCAGAAACCCTTTCGATAAGGTCAAGAAGCTGGCTTCCATGATACTTTGACCTTCTCAACTCTTGTCCCTTCAATGGCTCCCCGTTACGGTTTAGTCTGTCGAATATATTATCTATTACTTCTTTATCTGAAGTATCTATATATTCAATGGGAATAACATACCTCCAAAACCGTTTTTTATAATCAGTCAAATTCTTTTCATCTAAATCCCTAAAGTACACCCCGGCTATTTTTTCATCATGAAAAGGTGTGTTTTCAAACTCATCTGATGCCGGTATTTCATTTTTTAAAAACCGAACTATAGAGGTCAAACGCTGCTTGCCGTCGATGACATCATATTTTGTTTTACCTGTATCATCG
>NZ_JAHHPR010000443.1:0-2488 GCF_024606255.1 Endozoicomonas sp. SESOKO3 | reverse complement strand
CTTATCTATTTGCCCGCAAAACACGCTAGCGCCATACCCCATATCGTAGTAGCACTAAGCCTGTCGAATTACAGTGCCGTAGCCCTTCAGCAAGCTCAGAAAAACGGAGTATGTATATCAGCGCGTAGCTGCACAAAAAGCCTGTTGAGTTTGATACATCTCTATCAAATAAAGCTGCTGCAATGAACAGAAAAATATAACCCGCCACCTGACCAATAGATTAAATCTATTAATAGCATTTGAACGATCAATTATACCAATCAATCAAATCGGCATATTCTTTCCATGTCGCCACCGAAAACGGCTGACTAAAAAACAGAATGATTACCAGCAAGAAGGAATAAACCATGTCCCTCATTAATACACAAATCAAGCCGTTCAAAGCCACTGCTTTTCACAATGGCGACTTCGTTGAAGTGACCGAAGAGAGCCTGAAAGGCAAGTGGTCTGTTGTCTTCTTCTACCCGGCAGACTTCACCTTTGTTTGCCCGACTGAATTGGGTGACCTGGCTGACCACTACGAACAACTTCAAGCTATGGGTGTTGAAGTGTACTCCGTCTCCACAGACACCCACTTCACTCACAAAGCCTGGCACGACAGCTCTGAGACCATTAACAAGATCAAATACCCAATGATCGGCGACCCAACCGGTCAGATCACTCGCAACTTTGAAGTCATGATCGAAGAAGAAGGTCTGGCTCTGCGAGGCACCTTTGTCATGAACCCTGAGGGTGAGATCAAAGTCGTTGAAACTCACGATTCGGGTATTGGCCGTAACGCTGGAGAGCTGGTTCGCAAGATTCAAGCGGCTCAGTTCATCGCAGAGAACCCTGGTCAGGTATGCCCGGCTGCATGGCAACCGGGTGAAGAAACTTTGGCGCCTTCCCTGGACCTGGTCGGCAAAATCTAAACTGTCCGGGCTCCCCGCCATTATTCAACAGCAGAGAGCCTGAACCAAATCGAAAAGATCAAGCGAGTCAATCATGTTAGATGCAAACATCAAAAAGCAATTGGAAGCTTACTTTCAGAACCTGAAAACACCTGTTGAGATCGTTGTGTCTCTTGATGACTCTGCGAAATCACAGGAAATGGCTTCACTTGCTAAAGACCTTGAATCACTCTCCAGCCAAATCACGTTAAGTGAAAGTAACAACGAGCTGGAAAGAAGGCCTTCCATGGCCATTCAAGGCCAGGACAATCGCCCTGCAATCCGCTTTGCCGGGCTGCCTATGGGCCACGAATTTAACTCATTGATACTGGCTATTCTCCAGAGCGGTGGTCATCCAGCCAAGATGGAAGCTGATTTGCTCGAGCAGATCAAACAACTGGAAGGCGAGTTCAATTTTGAAACTTATATCTCCCTGTCCTGCCAGAACTGCCCTGAGGTTGTTCAGGCTCTGAACTTGATGGCCGTCTTGAATCCCGGTATCCGGCACACCATGATCGATGGTGCCTTGTTTCAGGATGAGGTGGATGAAAAGCAGGTCATGGCTGTACCCGCCGTATTTGTTAACGGCCAGCCATTTGGTCATGGTCGTATGAATACCGCCGAAATCGTTGCCAAACTGGACATAAATGCTGAAAAGCGTACGGCTGAAGCCATCAACAAGAAAGATCCTTATGATCTGTTGATTGTCGGTGCCGGTCCGGCGGGTGCGGCCGCCGCTATTTATGCAGCTCGCCAAGGTATTCGTACCGGTCTGGTAGCCGATCGCTTTGGCGGTCAGGTGATGGACACCATGGCCATTGAAAACTTCATCTCCGTTAAGGAAACCGAAGGTCCAAAACTAGTGGCCAATCTGGAACAACACGTGCTCGACTATGACGTAGATGTCATGAGCAACCAACGCGCCAGCGCCCTGATTGAAAATGACCGCAGCGCCGGAGAACTGGTGGAAATCCAACTGGAAAGTGGCGCCAGCCTGAAAAGTAAGACAGTATTGATGGCCACCGGTGCCCGCTGGAGAGAGATGAATGTACCAGGCGAGCAGGAATACCGGGGGAAAGGGGTAGCCTACTGCCCGCACTGTGACGGACCTCTGTTCAAGGACAAACGTGTTGCTGTGATTGGCGGTGGTAACTCAGGTGTTGAAGCGGCCATCGATTTGGCAGGCATTGTTTCCCACGTCACGCTGATTGAGTTTGACAGCCAGTTAAGAGCTGACGAAGTACTCCAGCGAAAGCTGCGTTCTTTAAAGAATGTCACCATTATTACCAACGCACTGACGACAGAAGTACTAGGCGACGGTAATAAAGTAAATGGCCTGACCTATAAAGACCGCAATACAAACGACGAAATCAGTTTAGAGTTGGAAGGTATTTTTGTTCAGATTGGCTTGGTACCGAATACTGAATTCCTTAAAGAGGCAATGGAGTTAAACCCACGTGGTGAAATTGTAGTTGATAGTCGGGGCGAAACCTCCATCCCAGGTGTTTTTGCGGCCGGAGATGTGACAACTGCACCTTACAAGCAAATTATTATTGCTA
>NZ_JAHHPR010000442.1:0-1111 GCF_024606255.1 Endozoicomonas sp. SESOKO3 | reverse complement strand
CTGTCGATCATTAGTTTTACGCAGTTGGTATTGCCACTCGGGAGTCCACAGAGCAGCGGTGTGGCGCCACCCTTATTCCGTGCGTCAAGATCCGCCCCTTTGTCGAGCAGGAGTTGCACGCATTCGGTATTGCCGTATTCGGCTGCCAGCATCAGCGGGGTGAACCCATCACAGGCTCGGGCAGCATTAACCTCCGCCCTGTTTTTAATCAGGTGTTCGGCGACGTCAGTGTGCCCCTTAATGGATGCAATCATCAAGGCAGTGAG
The DNA here is from genome assembly GCF_024606255.1 of Endozoicomonas sp. SESOKO3. Taxonomy (NCBI): domain Bacteria; kingdom Pseudomonadati; phylum Pseudomonadota; class Gammaproteobacteria; order Oceanospirillales; family Endozoicomonadaceae; genus Endozoicomonas; species Endozoicomonas sp. SESOKO3. The sequence goes on along the minus strand of NZ_JAHHPR010000442.1, from coordinate 845 downwards.
ATCATCCTTCATAACGGCATTGACATTGACGCCTTCTGCCAGTGATTTCTTCACCTTTTTTAAATTCCCGTCAAAACAGGCGTCATAAAACCTATGATCGGGGAAAAATTTATCCGGGTGAGATACACCGGTGCTCTCATTCAATACAGGCGTGGGGTTTTGCCCACACTCCTTGCACTGGCGTGAGCCGATGGACTGTTTCACAAAATGCTTCGAAATACAGTCCAGATGGAAGTGGTGCCCGCATCGGGTTTGATACTGGGGTTTGACGTCCACAGGCGCCACATTATGGCCATGGAAATCATCCCGACAAATAGGACACAGAGCGGCCTGCGACTTTACGTCAGTGATCATAGGTAAGGAGCGAGTCATAGCATCCATAATTAGAACCTCCGTGTAATTTAATTAAGTTATATGTTTTGGACACAAAAAAAGTACGATAGTTCAGTTTTATGGCTACAAAGTTTTCTGTGGATAAATAATCACCCATTTCACAAACTGAGAAGACGGGAACACCTGAGAGCCGTGTTTCCTCGATAAGATAACGTCTTTCTTTTGTTTCCTGCCTTGTCTCTGTTCCCTACTCCGGCCTCGTTGAGGACTTTCACGCAGTCGGTATTGCCCATCTCAGCTGTGATATAGAGCGGGGTGGTGGGCGGCGTTGAGTTCCGCCCCGGCCTCAATCAGAAGTTTCACAATGTCGGTATGGCCTTTCCGGGCAGCGATGAACAGCGGGCTGGCGCCATTCGGCAAGGCGGCGTTGAGATCCGCCCCGGCCTCAATCAGGAGTTGCACGATGTCGGTATGGCCCTCCCGGGCAGCGAGGTACAGCGGGGTGGCGCCAT
>NZ_JAHHPR010000441.1:0-1010 GCF_024606255.1 Endozoicomonas sp. SESOKO3 | reverse complement strand
AACTACGATCAGTCGAATCTATTGATTGACTGTGACTTCGAGTATTGGCGACAGGATGCAGTGGTTATTGCAGCCAACACCACTATAAACCCTATGGCTTGAGAGCTACAAATACCATCTGGTGTCCACGGCACGAGCAATCTATTAATGAGCGTTCATAAACTTTTAATTTCCAGATCTAACCACTGAAAAGAGGTCACAATGAGCAAAATTCAACTCGCCGTTTTTGATATGGCCGGTACCACGGTCAATGAGGACAACGTCGTTTACAAAACGGTTCATAAGAGTCTTGTCGACGCTGGCTACGACTTCACCCTGGATGAAGTCCTTGAGCACGGTGCAGGCAAAGAAAAACATCAGGCCATAAAAGATACTCTGTCGTCCAAAGGCTTCGACCACTCGGACTCGGAAAAAATCTTCCAGTCCTTTAAAAAACAACTGACACAAGCTTATGCGGAACTGGCAGTGACCTCATTCGACGGCGTGCCCGAGCTTTTGAAGGAGCTGCGGGCAAGAGGCATCAGGGTTGCACTTAATACCGGCTATAGCCATCAGGTAGCAACAGGCCTGCTGAAAAAGATGAACTGGATGCCCGGAGTCGAATTCGATGCTCTGGTTACAGCGGATGATGTTACAAACGGCAGACCTGCACCCGACATGATTGAACTGGCCATGGAGAAAACCGGCGTTCACGACAGTTCACAAGTGCTTAAAGCGGGAGATTCTGCCATTGATATTGAGGAAGGAAAAAATGCCCACTGTGGTATCACCGTTGGTGTGACCACCGGAGCCCAGAGCCGGGAGCAACTGGCAAGAGCCGCGCCAACGCTAGTGCTCGATAGCTTAACCGAGATTCTCAAACACATTTAAACGCTCGTCACCCACCTGCTATCCCCGGCTGGGTGACTCCATAGTCTCGCCTCTCCAATTAAAAATGTCACAGAGACGCAAAAGATCTGTAATATTTTAGTCACCTCCTTCTCGTAGAATTCTGTCATCCCTTCTGGTAT
>NZ_JAHHPR010000440.1:0-1092 GCF_024606255.1 Endozoicomonas sp. SESOKO3 | reverse complement strand
GAGCAGGGTAAGAAAAAGACCTCGAAGAAAATAGATCCTGACATCAAACGTCTGGAGGACGACTTATCGGATCGTGTCGGAGCCAGAGTGGCCATTACCCACAATGCCAAAGGCAAGGGAAAACTGGTGATTTCCTACAATAGCCTGGATGAACTGGACGGGGTTCTGGCTCATATTCAATGAGTGCCCCATACCCAATAAACACAAGGTAGGTTATACGCAAAGCCCTGATAATAATGTTGTTGGCATTCATGTATTTCGATTACAACTTCGATGCGATTGAAGGAGTTGAGTATCAGATTGATGTCACTCAACCTGTCCGGTATTGCCCGAACTGTGGAGCACGGTACCGGAATTGACTCCAAGCGTGGGCGTCTCAAGCGCTTCTTCGCCCGGAGTGGCATGGAGCTTGATAATATTTCCACAATGGTCGTTGACTGGATGGTGCCCGAAGGGAACTGGGTTGTCTGACTGGATCGCACCAACCGGGACTTTGGTGATGGTAACTTTGCAGGTACCAGAGAGAAGTTTGTTGCTTTCGCTGCTCCTGATGAAAATCGTCAGGTCCTGGCTGATTACATTGGTCAAACGACTAAAGAGAAAGGTCAGGTTGTTCCCAGTGCCAACAACAATTAGAGTATTACTGGATTGACCTGTCAGAGAAGCGATATTGAAAGCGGCTAATTGTTTTTAATGAAGCGTTTTTAAAAATGGGCTCAGAAGTCGAGCAGAATGTAGGCAGATTGCAGACCAAAAAATCGGCTGCATAAAGCAGCCTAATAGCTGTCGCACACTGTCAGTTTGAAAAAGCTATAGAATTTTGTCCTGAAGATTACTGGTTTTAATAAACAAAATCCGATAACAATTTCACTGCTATGATAAATGCATTTCCAGGAACAGTGGCTGTTCTTCTGGTGCAAATGCTATGTGCTTAATATGTTTTATATTTTTGTCGTGACTCGTGATCTCGGTCGTATCTGCCGATCTTTCAATGTCGGAAGTTGAAAGTAGCGGTTACGTATTGTTCTTGATGATGGCGAGCGAATTATAGAGGTCTGAAGGTCTCTGCGGATAATCAATAAAACTATAGAC
>NZ_JAHHPR010000439.1:0-4085 GCF_024606255.1 Endozoicomonas sp. SESOKO3 | reverse complement strand
CGTTGTTGGCTACGGTTCAGTTTACCGGTGAATACGCTTTTGGCTGGTTGAGAACAGAAACAGGTGTGCATCGTTTGGTACGAAAGTCTCCATTTGATTCCGGCAACCGCCGCCATACCTCTTTCTCATCGGTTTTTGTCTCTCCGGAGATAGACGATAACGTTGAGATCGAGATTAATCCGGCCGACCTTCGAATTGATACCTACCGCTCCAGTGGTGCCGGTGGTCAGCACGTAAACACCACCGACTCTGCGGTTCGTATTACTCACGAGCCTTCAGGCATTGTGGTGCAGTGTCAGAACCAACGTTCCCAGCACCAGAACAAGGACAAGGCCATGCAGCAGTTAAAAGCCAAGCTGTATGAGCTAGAGATGCAGAAGCGCACTGCAGACGCTCAGGCTCTGGAAGATTCCAAGTCCGATATTGGTTGGGGCAGTCAGATTCGTTCCTACGTTCTGGATGATTCCCGCATCAAGGATCTGAGAACCAGCGTAGAAACCCGTAATACTCAGGCTGTTCTTGACGGAGATCTCGATAAGTTTATCGAGGCAAGCCTCAAGAAAGGCCTGTAATCTCAGCCGTTAACAGAGAACAGTTTACACAAGGGAGTAACAGGCAGCTGTTTGCTCCCAGCCCCCAAGGGGGTGAACTGGAGAAAATATGTCTGAAGAACAGATTTTAGATGCCCGGGAAGAGAACCGGCTGGTGGCTCTTCGCCGTGAAAAACTCAATACCATTCGTTCTGAACGGGTCGCTTTCCCAAACAAATTCCGTCGTGATGCGCTGGCTGCAGATCTTCAGAAGGCGTTCGCTGATACCAGTAAGGAAGAGCTGCTGGACGCCGGCAAGAAGATCAAGGTCGCTGGCCGTATCATGCTGAATCGCGGCGCATTCATGGAAATTCAGGATATGTCCGGTCGTATCCAGGTTTACATGAACCGCAAAGCGCTGGCTAAAGAAGTACTGAAAGAAGCCAAAACCTGGGATCTGGGGGATATCATCGGTGCTGAAGGAACCCTTCAGCGTTCCGGCAAGGGCGATCTCTATGTGGATATGGAGCATGTAGAGCTGCTGACCAAATCCCTGCGCCCTCTGCCCGAGAAGCACAAGGGGCTGACCGATACAGAAATGCGTTATCGTCAACGTTATGTGGATCTGATTACCCGTGAAGAATCTCGTGAAACTTTCCGTATTCGTTCCCGTATTGTTCAGGTGATTCGTGACTATTTCCATGGGCAGGACTACATGGAAGTAGAAACCCCGATGCTACAAGTGATTCCGGGAGGTGCAACGGCACGCCCGTTCGTGACTCACCATAATGCACTGGATATTGATATGTACCTGCGCATTGCTCCGGAGCTCTATCTGAAGCGTTTGGTCGTGGGCGGATTCGAACGAGTGTTTGAAATTAATCGGAACTTTCGTAACGAGGGGTTGTCTACACGTCATAACCCTGAGTTTACGATGATTGAGTTCTACCAGGCTTACGCAGATTACATTGACATGATGGATCACACGGAAGCCCTCTTTAAGCGTCTGGCCAAGGACGTTACCGGTGGGACGACATTGACTTACCAGGGTAACGAGATCGATTTCGGCAAGCCATTTGTGCGTATGTCGGTTTTCGATTCTATACTGCACTTCAATCCGGATCTTGAGGTTGCTGATATTGATACGATTGATTCAGCGACTCAGGTTGCGGAAAAGCTGGGTATCGAGGTCAAGGGTACCTGGGGTCTGGGCAAGATTCAGATCGAGATATTTGAGGAAACGGTTGAGCACCGTCTGATGGATCCGACATTCATTACCGAATATCCAACAGAGGTATCGCCTTTGGCACGTCGTAATGATGGCAATCCATTCATTTCTGACCGCTTTGAGTTTTTTGTGGGCGGACGTGAGGTGGCCAACGGTTTCTCCGAGTTGAACGATTCTGAAGATCAGGCTGAGCGTTTTCGTCAGCAAGTCGCAGAAAAAGACGCTGGCGATGATGAAGCCATGCACTTTGATGCAGACTACATCAACGCTCTGGAGTATGGTTTGCCGCCAACGGCGGGTGAGGGTATTGGTATAGACCGTCTGGTCATGCTGTTTACTGATGCACCTTCCATCCGTGATGTACTGTTGTTCCCGCACATGCGACCCCAGCAGTAATCCCGGCTGGATTCCGGCAGTCAGTCTATCTGTCTGCCGAACCTTCAGCCCAGTCTTCAGCGGCCATTGACCAAGCTTGGAGTATGACTGTCTAACGTCGGTTTTCAAGCTGAAGTACAAGAAGATTGGCGTAACTGGAATTCCTCTTTTATTTTTAGAGATGGCTTCAGGCGTCATAAGACTAACAGGCAACTGCAAGGCATTTTCTCATGGAAGCAACGTACAGTGACGAAAGAAACTGCGTCCTATCGCAGATGGCCCAAAATGAAGGAGCTGCTCTCGGAGACGGAACTCTGAAATATCAAGGACGTAAAACCAGTCGGGCCAACAGTGAGCAACGTCGTCGAACCATTTTGGAAGCAGCACTAAGAATCGTGGTAAGGGACGGAGTCCGTGGCGTAAGGCACCGCGCTGTCGCCAAAGAAGCTCAGGTACCTCTCTCTGCAACCACCTATTACTTCAAAGATATTTCCGACCTCATTACAGACACTTTTACCCTGTTTGTGGAAATGGGGGCTGAAACCTTCAAGGCATTCTGGGAAGAGTCAGACGATCAACTGCAAAAGGCGCTCTCCCTGCTCGATGGCACCAATGATGCCAGAGCTCAGTTTGTCGATCAGATGCTCAATCTGGCGGTTGATTATGTTGGCAACCAGCTGACTGAGCACCGTGATTATCTGATTGCAGAACGGGCTTTCCAGCTGGAGTGTCTGAGGAATGAAACTCTGCGTCCCATCGCGTTTAAACATCAGACCTACCTGTTGAACAGTCTGGTCTCACTCTTCAGGCGCACAGGCTCCTCACAACCAGAAACCGATGCTCAACTTTTTGCCTCTTTCATTGCGCAGGTTGAATATGAGGGGCTCTTGCAGGAAGGTAGGCTGGATATGGCACCGATCAGAGAAAGACTGCATCGCCAGATCGTTTTGATGTTCAGCAATGGTCACTGACTGACTATCAACGGCCATTCTACAGGAAGTAAGAACAGAGATAACGTACACCTCTCTTCTATTGGTGTACGATGTTTTTTTTCGTGAGCCAGCTCGGTATTATCCATTTGTGTATAATGGCCCGATTGTCATCCGGTTCTTATCTTAAACCTTTGGAACAGAGGGAATCCTATGCAGGAAATCAGGCTCGAGCCGTCCTGGAAGACTCATTTGCAGAATGAGTTTAACAAGGAGTATATGCAAGTTCTGCGTAGTTTTCTGCTGACTGAAAAGGCCGCTGGCAAAACGATTTACCCAAAAGGCAGTGAATATTTTCGGGCGATGGATCTGACGCCTTTTGAGCAGGTCAAGGTAGTGATCCTTGGGCAAGATCCCTATCACGGTCCGGGTCAGGCCCATGGGCTCTGTTTCTCGGTGCGTCCCGATGTTCGGATTCCTCCGTCACTGGTCAACATGTATAAAGAGCTGCAAAGTGATCTTGGGATTCCTCCCGCCCGCCATGGTTGTCTTGAACACTGGGCTGAACAGGGCGTTTTGCTGCTCAACAGCGTCTTGACCGTTGAGCACAAGCAGGCCGCTTCTCATCAGAAGCGAGGTTGGGAGCAGTTTACTGACAAAGTGATTGCTGAGCTGAACAATAAAAGGGAAGGGCTGGTGTTTATCCTCTGGGGCAGTTATGCCCAGCGCAAGGGGCAATTCATTGACCGTAGCAAACATCTGGTATTGCAGGCTGTGCACCCTTCGCCTCTGTCGGCAAACCGGGGCTTCTTTGGCAGTCGGCCTTTTTCCCAGACCAACGATTATCTGGCCTCTAGAGGTTTGCAGCCCATTGACTGGCAGCTGCCAGCTATTTAAAACGGGTTATGTTGCTAAATCAAACTCTATAGTGATAGCGCAGATTAGCTATCAAAATGGAGATGTCTTCAAATTTATATACAATCCGGTATTCATTATGATTAAACAGAAACTGACTGCACTGGC
>NZ_JAHHPR010000438.1:0-1650 GCF_024606255.1 Endozoicomonas sp. SESOKO3 | reverse complement strand
CTCGACGATAAAACGGTAAGTCTGCGGCTCAACCGGGCAGACGAAAGGCACAAAGGCCAATACCTGCAAGAGTAGACTTTTAATGGTTCTATCCTCTGTTTTCTACGGATAGGAGCAGTGATGGTAGACGAGAGGATAATGCGCACAGAACCAAAACATGGTGATTCATAGATTCCTTCATCCATGGCAAACGTGCTGGCATGCCACTGAGACGCCGATGTTTTATACCTGATGACTGTCGTAAAACCCGGTTTGAGAAAAGCGATGAAGTCAGTGACGATCACGGAGCTAGAGCAAGGTGATTACCCGGACCCGACGTGGTTCACCTCAATCGTCTGATTCGGGTTGTAATGACGAATATTGAGCAGAGAATTGTTGATGTGAAACCCCGGGTGACAAAGCCATCATTTGGCTCGCGACTTACTAGTATATTTATCAACCAACGACCCAAGTGCCTTTGCCTGCTCAGCAATGACCGGATGATTGCTATGTTTTGCACTACTCAATCTTGCACAGATATAGTTCCCATCTTAGGGCCGGGTTCCTCTCCCTGCCTGCACTTGTGAGACCGGATTTTGCACAGAGTACAAATGAACCAATGGCCCAAGTGCCTTTGCCTGCTCAACAATGGCCGGATCATTGCTTCGTTCTGCACTCCTCAACCTTACATAGATATGGCTGTCATCTTCAGGCCATGTTGCTCTCCTTGCCAGCACTTGTGTCACCAGATGCTGCACAGAGTACAAATTAACCGATGGCCTAAGTGCCTGTGCCTGCTCAACAATGGCCGGATCATTGCTTCGTTCTGCACTACTCAACCTTGCATAGATATGGCTGTCATCTTCAGGCCAGGTTCCTCTCCCATCCAGCATTTGTGACACCAGATGCTGCACAGAGTAAAAATTAATCAATCGCCTAAGTGCCTTTGCCTGCCCAGCAATGGCCGGATCATTGCTATGTTTTGCACTCCTCAACCTTGCATAAATATGGTTGTCACTTTCAGGCCAGGTTCCTCTCCCTGCCTGCATTTGTGACACCAGATGCTGCAAAGAGTACAAATTAACCAATGGCCTAAGTGCCTCTGCCTGTTCAGTAATGGCAGGATCATTGCTGCGTTTTGCACCCAACAACCTTCCATAGATATGGTCGTCAACTTCAGGCCAGGTTTCTCTTCCTGCCTTCACTCGTGACACCAGTTGCTGCACCGAGTACAAATCAACCAATGCCCTAAGTGACTTTAACTGCTCAGTAATGGCTGGATCATTGCGTCTTTCTAGACTAAACAACCTTGCATAAATATAGTTGTCATCTTCAGGCCAGGCTTCTCTCCCTACCTGCACTTGTAATACCAGATGCTGCACCGAGTACAAATTTACCAATGGCCTAAGTGCCTTTGCCTGGTCAGTAATGGCTGGATCATTGCTGATGTCTGCACTAAGCAACCTTGCATAGATATAGTTGTCATCTTCGGGCCAGGTTCCTCTCCCTGCCTGCACTTGTGACACCAGGTGCTGCACCGAGCACAAATTAACCAATGGCCTAAGTGCCTTTGCCTGCTCAGCAATGGCCGGATTATTGCTGCGTCTTGCACTAGTCAACCTTGCATAGATATGGTCGTCATCTTCGGGCCAGGTTCCTCTCCCTGCCTGC
>NZ_JAHHPR010000437.1:0-1146 GCF_024606255.1 Endozoicomonas sp. SESOKO3 | reverse complement strand
TTCTGATTGTTCTGACAGTTATTCTCGGCAATTTTTCCGGGAGTAAATGTTTTTCAGTTTTGTTATTAGGTGGTTGTGTGGTACCCAATTTTCCCGTTTTGGCCATTCCTGGTCATGAAGCTTTCATGCAAGATCTGATGGCGGCTGCCCTTGAAGTCCTGAATCGTGATTCAGACGACGATGATTATATAACTGACATGCTACCTGCCGTGCCAAAACATGTTGTCCCCTATATTCCTTCCTTCAGACACCAAAATGCTGCACCCAAAACACTGGACGAGTGCAGTATTACCTTGCCTGAAGTGCCTGACGATCCTCCTGTTCTGGTTTGTGTTCGGGAGAAAAATGAACAGGCAGCAGCGGGAGCCTCAGAGGCAGAGGACCTTGAGAGTTCATCAGAATGCAATCTGTCGGATGAGCTTGCTGCACGTCAGGAAAAAAAAACAAAGCTGACCGACGCTATTCTCGAATTACGACTTGAGTGTCTCAAACTGAGTCATACATGGGACACCTGTCTCCCCCGGGTGGATATCGATTCGGAAACCGCCCGGGAGGTAATTGACTACGCCATGGCCATGCGCTGCGGTACCGTAAAAGAGTCACCCGTCGCATACTACACGGCGCAACTGAAAAAGCAGGTGGGTACTATTAATGTACAGTCTGCAAGGGATCGTGGCAGACGGGCTGTCAATCGGCAGCCTGAGGCTGGCCCTACACCCAAATTACTCAACAACGCCAGTATTTGCGTGGACTTAATGAAGGCATTGGAGTTGGCAAAAGATGCAACAGCCATTTATGATCCCGACAGAATGTCACTTGAGGATGATGTCAGACTGAAAGAAATCATCAATACCTATGAAACTTATCAAAAATTAAAGGAGCAGTTGGCTGGCCTACAGGCAGCCCTGCAGGTGATTGATGATATATGTAAATAGATGATTGCGTTGATTTTATCAAAGTTATTGATGACCGGGACAAGCCGCGTTACCAGCTTATTGTTACTTTTCATATTGCGTGATTCATACTGGCGACTGAACTTAATAAAAATATCATTGTCAGAAGATAAACAAAGATATCGCATTATGTGTTAGCGATTAAATCACGGATGAATAGTAACATCGGAGGGATATCATGATGTTATCTGCT
>NZ_JAHHPR010000436.1:0-2035 GCF_024606255.1 Endozoicomonas sp. SESOKO3 | reverse complement strand
ACATCCCCTTGCCACCCAGTTGTTTCCGGCTGGCGGGAGAATAGTCAGCAGCCTGCTCTGAAGAAGATAAACTGCAAGCGCTGCAGAAGCGCTTGGCCAGTGGTGTTTCGTCGATCGGAACGCCGCTGATATCAGGACCTCCGAATTGACTTTTAAATGAACTCCCGGCCTCGGTCTCCTGAGTTGGATTCTTTGTCAGGATGGGGTGATATGCTTTGTCAAATCCAGCAGATAACATCAAGACATCCCTCCAAAGTTAATATTCATCCATGATTTAATAACCAAGAGCCTGTTGCGTTAATCAATTACTTCTTTTGACCATGATATCTTTATAAAGTTCAGCCATCGGGCTGAAGCACGCAACAGGAAAAACAACAAGGAGCTGGGAACACGGTGTGTAATGGTCAACGCTGTCAGAATAGATTAGACGTTATTCGCAAATTTCCGAGCCTGTCTGTAAAACTAGAGTGACACTCTCGAACTCGTTGACTGCCATATTTCAGCCCATGCTTCAATAAGGCTTTCTTTAGCTTTTCTTTATGCTCCGCAAGCCAGTGAGTCGGTCGGAGATTATACGGTGGGAGATCAAACGGAGGGACTGCAAACTTCAGTTTATAGTCCATTGATGGGCTGATAACAAAGTATTGATCTCTAAAATCGGGATACACATCCTCAACCAATAGAGTAGCTTCATCAGGATATAACAATAAAAGATGTTGTAAGAGCTCCCTTCGCATGTCCTCACTTATCTCATCGCTCATTAACATTTCCCGCAGACTGTCTTTCGATTTTCCCTCAATAAACACATGCCGCACACACACTCTTAAACACTGTCCATGATGAATAAACCGCTGGTAATGGTCGCTTAATAACTGACAGAAAGCGTCAGAAGAAGATGAAACTCTCCGACAAAACACTAAAAAAAGGCAATGCTCAAACGCAAATCTCTCAGCTTCTGTTGCAACATTGCCATTAAGGCGCTGTGCAAGCAAGTTGAAGTCCCACTGATCTCCTTCAAAAATGGCCCTGCATTCAAATAAACTATCCAGATTATACATTTCATCTAACACAATGATCAGTTTCTCAAAGGCACCCTGCATGTTGTTACGTGATTTCATTCGAGGGCATTCAACGGTAATTTCTCCCGCTACGGCGTTGCAACCCAGCTTCATGCTATCAGAATTTTCATCCAGTCCGATCGCTTTCAGAGACTGCACCAGAAACCACATACGCTTTAACTTGCCGTCTTCATCAACGCCATCAGGTTCCTCAAATTGGTCAGAAAATCTCAGCCGCAAGGTTCGTTCTTTTCCCCCATCTGCATGCTCAAGAAGTTCAACAAGTCCCACATGACTTCCTAACTTCAGGTTAACAATCAAGGCATCATCCATACTGACGACAGTCCCTGAAAGCCCTAACTTTTTCATTGATGCTTTGTCGGACGCCCTCAACAGCGGTGCCTCTTCACCCGGGGACGTGCAATCAACATAGGTCATGTACCGTTCCTTGGATATCCTGCCCTGACCGGAGGCCAGAGCGACCGGCGCCAGTGCCGCTACAAAACGCTGATGCAGGGCAAAAATCAAGTCATGGACACTTTGGCACTGCTCAGCCTTCCGGGAATGAAGTGCTTGAAGACTGGATTGAAGCTGATGGCACTCTGCCAGCCACTGTCGAAACGGGAATACCTGCCCTTCTTCAGAGGCTTGCATTGGATGGACGACAGCCTCTACCCGTGATTGGATGGTCTTTTTCAGTGCCCCGAACCGGTTGTTCAATTGCGGTACTTCATTCAGCAATGACTTGTGCTGGAATGAACCACTGTTATCCGCCAGCAGCAAGAAGCTCTGGTAACCCTTCAACATGGCTTCAGCTCCATGAATGAGCCTGCTTACGCTCTCCCCGGTCTCTGCCAGTAACTTTGATCGTTGTGGCGACATGCTCAGCTTTATGGGGTTTGCCAAACAATCCAGTCCGTAGCCGGGAGCAAAAAATGCCAACAGGCGGGCATTTTGATCTGTGAGCCATTGAAAAC
>NZ_JAHHPR010000435.1:0-2415 GCF_024606255.1 Endozoicomonas sp. SESOKO3 | reverse complement strand
AATGGTCGTTCTCCCATGCAGAAAGTATTCCTTACTTCTACACTCTGGGTGCCTTGTACAAGAGGCAACAGGGCGATGATCAGAAAGTTCATGGTCATGATCAGAGCAATGCCCCTCAATCGGGGTCTCTATCTGCAACCATAACCCACTGACAGCTATGAGCCATTAAAAGCTGCTTCCTCATCTGGCTTAGTTATCACTTTTTCGGGTAATAGAAGTACTCGGCTCTGGGTAGTAAAATGACAAATGCCCGCCCCAATGCATTAAGCCTTGCTGTGGTCGTTGCAATCAGCTCCTCCATCATTGGTACTCAGGCTCTGGCGGATCGCAGGCTACAGACAAAGTCTTTCGATATTCAGGGCAATAAACATGTGGAGTTTACCTCGAGTGAGGTCATGGTTCAGCCAACTTTAGGTGATGACCAGCAGCCAATACCGAAATCTTTTACAACCACTTACCCTGATCGTACTCAAGTCAGAGCAGACTATGGCGTTCCTTCGGAAGGCTTTACAGACATTCTTTCTGGCATCAAGGGTGGCGTTTCCAGTGTTGATCTGTTTGAAACCGACGACAATGACTTTGCCCGGAAGTACACCAAAGTCCTGAAAGTCGGTAATGAAGGGATCTTCAGGTTCACCCATAACCTTGCAGAAAAAAAACTGGTCATTGAAGTCAGAGACGGAATGACCGATCAGGATTCCATTGAGGCTATTCGAAATCAATCTGGTGACATCCAACCATTAGATCCGTTAACAAAAATCGCCAGACCCGAACAACTGGCCGGATTACTGAAGGGTGCCAATGAAAGAGCAGGAAACCTTGGTGAAGTTGATAACTATGTCGCCCTTGCCACCGTTTCAGTAGACGAAGTTGAAGTGAATGGGCGCACCTTCATGCGTCTTGTCGCTGCTGCCGATGAGCCTCCCGAGTTACAGCGTCTTGGTCAATCACTCTTTATCAATGATGAAGCGCTTCTGGCGGCAGCCACCTCTGCCTATACGCAGGTTCATATTCTGAAAGACGATTTACAACAGAAAGCTCTGAACGAGCTGTTGTCCTGTCATAAACCCGTCGGCTATGTTGTTCACGTCGGGGATGAGACACAGATTTATCCTCTGCCTGCGGGTTATCCAAAGCTGGAAGTGGATCAGGTTTCGGGGGAAATGATTGTTTTCCGTCGTCAGAAACAGAATCCCACCGATATTGCCTTTGTGGAAAGCCACTATGATCTCTGGAAACAATTTAAAGACCACAGGACACAGGTTAATACCGCAGATGCCGCAAAAGCTCGCAACGCTCATGCGGCGGCAGTACTGGGTATGAATGACTGGGATGATACCTGGTCACTGGAAGAACAAGCCAGACTCCTCAGAAAGAAAATTGATGAAATGAACCGATCGGTGGCCGCAACATTTACCGGAACAGAGGTGACTCCGGAGCAGGCTGTAAAAAATATACTGGCAGTGATTGAAGGCCAGTTCGGCATTGTTTCAGACAATGAAAACGATCTGGGTGGCCGCTCTGAGTTCGTTCTACAGCATCTGCGGCAACAGGCAGAACAGACCGATGAGATATTCCGGGATAAACTGACGATAATCGAAGGTCAGCTCGGTCTGCCTGCCAATAAAAAAGATGACCCGAAAGCCCGTCATGAGATGATTCGAATGCACCTTTGGCTGAATTTGGCCAAGGTGGGTCAACAGCCATATTTTCAGCGTCAATATCAACAAAAGCTGGAAGCAAAGAAAAACTGTTTACAGAAATTTCAGCACATGGTCAATCTACTTCCAACGATTGACAAACACCTTCGCGATTCTGTGGCAGAAGCAAGAGTCTATATCAACACACAACTGGGAGCGGAGCTTGGTATTGATAACCGGGACGATACCCAGCCATTGGAAGAACAAGAAAGAATCATCAGGGAGAAAATTCTTGAAATCAAAAGAACTCTTGACGAAAAAGATGCTACAACAACACAGCCATGGCAAGAAGCTGTAAAAGCAAGACTGGCACCCATTGAAAGCAGGTTAGGTATTACTCTGAACCATGAAGATGATCTGGATACCTGCTATCAGTCCATTCAACAACAGCTGCAACAAAAGGTAGAACTCAACAATGTGGTCATCCAGAACTCACTGACTAACTTCGAAAGTATACTCGGTCTGGTCTCAGATAACAGAAAGAATCCGGAAGTCCGTCGACAGGCCATTCAGCAACACCTCAAACGACAGCAAGCCTGGGTCGCTCAACAACTTCTTCAGCATGAGGACTCCAGAACAGATGCTGAAATAAAAGCTCGTTATGCAACCATTGCCGCTCATTTAAATATTCAGAATTTTGATAGCAATAAAAATATTGACGCTCAACAGGAACACCTGCTGCAAACATTTAAGACAATGAAAGCCCGGGAAGAAG
>NZ_JAHHPR010000042.1:0-1697 GCF_024606255.1 Endozoicomonas sp. SESOKO3 | reverse complement strand
CTGATAAAGGATTAAAAGCCCCGAAGTAAAAAAATACACGTAATGAAACAGGAATAACTACCAGTCCATTTCTGCAGCTCCACCTACCTGCCATCTTCATTGCCACCCTCTTTAGTAATTATTTTGACGTTAGCTGATCAAAATTCGTTGTCAAAACGATAACGGGCGATCAGAGCCACCGACCCACTGCTTCTGCAGCCCGACAAACAAAAGTATAGAAACCCTCTTGGTTTCGGGATTTTCCTACCTTTTTTACCGTTTCAATGTCACCTCAGACCGGTATCCGTTAAAACAGTTTTTGAATAGCGCACAATCCCCACTACACAGAAGAAAATCGGCAGGTATAATTGCGCGCCTGTCACCGTCAGTAGAAAGGTCATCCAGCGTTGATTATCTTCATCGTCACCAATAAAGTAACAAAACAAGTTTTTGTAGGCTCCACTCGCAATGACCTTGAAAGCCAGTGGGAAAAAATGGTGGCGGCCGCACACCAGGATCTGGACTACCCGCTTTACAGAGAAATCCGCATTCACGGCGAAGACGAATTTACCGTAGAGGAATGGGATAGAGCCGAGTCCCGTGAAGAGCTGGCCGAACTCGAGCAGGACGCCATCAACTTTTTTGGTGCAGAGAGTCTCAGAGGCTATAAGACCAGCACCGTAAAAATCCTGCCCAAAAAGAAGAAGCGCCAGCGCAAATCCAGCATTGAAAAAGAACTGGCCTCCATTTTTGCAGAAATTAATGAAGGGGATACCAATGCACCTCCAAGCCTTGCCGTGAAATCCGGCAATGCTGCCAATGAAACGACTAATGATTCTGCTCCACCGTCAGAAACCAAGCCGTCGCCTGTCAATCAGGCCGCTCAACACTCAGCTGCCGAGCCTTCATCTGCGCTTGCGCTAGCCAGCACGGCTCCGGACCCGGCAGAGATCAGGCTGGAAGCTGCCCAGTCTGAAGCAGAAAAGCCAAAGCCTGAATCAACCCGGTCTTTAGGCTCCAGGGCCAATGCGATGGTTCAGATGAACAGCATTGAAATGAGCGATGACATCACAGCTCAGCTGGCTGCAATTACTGCCGCGGCCGACGCCTGTCTGGCCGGTGATAACAGTGCTATGAATCAACTGGACGTTCAGCCCCAACCTGAAGTTCAAGAAGGCACACCACCAGAAACCATTGAGCCAAAACCGGCAGCCATCATCGAAACAGAGGTCGATGTTGCCAAGCCTATCTGCCCAAAAGAGCTTCGCATACGTGAGGCCATTGAACGCCACAGAAAACAACGCGCACAGCGCAGTGCTGAAAGCCAGGAAAACGAAAGAAGAAAAATCGCTCAAAGCCTGGCTGAACTCAATGCAAGAATTCAGGCAATGCAAACCGGGAAACTGGCAGCAGTAGCCTGATCGCTGGAGCCGACCTCTCTAAGGGTCGGCTCGATTATCCAATTTTCAGGGCAGGCACTATCAATTTAACCACAACTTCTGTGGATAACCCTGTTAATGGCTCATGTCATCCTATACTGACCCCTTCAGCTACAAGCTTTACAGCAAAGTGGGCATTATTTGCTCAGACAAAACCGCGACCACTAGATATAGGGGTGCAAAAGGAAGCAGGCACAAGACACCGCCTCGTCCACAAAGATCAGCCTAAGCAATCTCCACCAGACACTGTGACTCATCGAGACATTGTCGATACTACTC
>NZ_JAHHPR010000434.1:0-4159 GCF_024606255.1 Endozoicomonas sp. SESOKO3 | reverse complement strand
ATCCTCAATTTTCTGCCGTCCTCGCTACGGGCGCTATTCTCGGTCAGCCTCCTAGAGGAATTACCAGACAAAGCCTCATGAAAGGGCGGGTTTTACTTGTTCTTTTTATTCTTTAGAAATCGAAGTGCACGATTCTGGTCGACATCGTCAGGCTTGCGTTTTCGATGTGTTCTTTTGTGATTCACCAGGACTCTGAGATTCTCACAGAACTTCCCACATGACCTCTGATGGCCATTCTCCCCGACTATGGTCACGTCACAGATTTTTGGTCCGGTGTGGATTTGTGTTTTATGAGCTGACAGAGATTGAGCATTCTTGCAGACCGTCCCGCATGGTCGTTGTTGGTCATCTTCACCGACCACTGTCAGGTTGCAGGTTTTTTTCCCAGTGTGGTATCCGCTCTTGTGAGCCGACAGAAGCTGAGCGTTCTTGTAAATCCTCCCGCATGGCTGCGCTATGCCATCCTCACCGACCACGATCATGTTACAGGTTCGTTGCCCTGTATGGCGTCCGCTTTTGTGAGACGACAGAGCTGAAACATTCTTACAGACCGCCCCGCATCGCTGCGGGTTACCATCCTTTCCGATCACTATCACATCACAGATTCTTGGCCCGGTGTGATCTTTTCTTTTGTGATTTGAAAGAAGTTGAGTATTCTTGAAGACCATCCCGCATGGCCGCGGCTGGCCATTCTCCCCGTGCACTTTTAAGTCACAGGTTTTTGATGTGGTGTGGACTCCGCTTTTGTCATCCGACAGGGCTTTGGCACTCTTGCAGACCTTTTCGCAAAGTTGTGGCTGGCCATGCTCCCCGACCACTGTATAGTCACAGGTTAGTTGCCCACTGTTGTTTGAGACCTGCATTGCGGCTGTCAGGGAAAGCGATGGTTGGCTCTGACTCGATAGAGATGATTGAGTGGTTGTGTGTTGTGTTTCTGAATGGTTAAGTGTGAGGATAAAAGCGGCTTTTTCGAGAAGACAGCGCGAATCGAGTGACCCACTAATATCCGCAAAATCATTAGCGATGGAAGGCCAGTTCCCAGACATTGGCTCATCCTCATTAAGTGGCCAGACAGTGTCAGTTATGTTGGCGGCCTCTGTACTTAATGGGTTTGAGCCGACCCCATCTAAGGCGACCCCGTCTAAGGCGACCCCGTCTCTATATATGCCGCTCTTGCCTGGGTCATCATTAATGGTGCACGACTTTGGTTCAAATAGCGGGTCTGACCTGAATGAGAATTGCAGTTCATTCGATGGTACGAAAAGCGAAATGTCTGGAGAATGTGTAGCTTTGTCAGGCTCAAAATGGCTTATGCAGCTTAGGCAGTTTTCATTCTTTAAATCGGTGCATGAGCTTTGTATGGGTATTGCTCCCGGTTGGGTGGTTTCTATTTCTGTCTTTGTTCCTGAAGTCGCTATCAGTGTATCGGACTGCTCGAATAGGGACTCAGTATCTCTTTTTCTATCAGACGATTGTCGTAAATTGCAAACACCATTACAGGGGTGGACGAAACAATTTAAACCCAAAGTATGTTTGTGTTGTTGAGAGCCTCTGTCACCATCGCCAGCGTCAGAATTCAGGAGACTAATGAAAGAGCCTGTGAGGTGGGAAGGGGCTTGTTGGGCTTGCTGCTCCGAAGATTTTGATGACTGGTATGGTGTTTGGTTATGCCCAGAGCCCAACACCATAGTGATCGCCGCAAACAGTTGCTCCCCTTGTGTCGTTATAGATGCCTCTTGTTGTTCGATCGGGTTTAAAAGCGGAAAATAGAAGCTCCAATAGCTTTTTAGAAGCCAGCCGACAGCGACCACAACTTCTGCAGGTATCCATGAATAAGGGCCGGAATTCAGGTGGCTGTCTCTGATGGTCAGGGTCAGTTCGAAACCAACCAATAGTTGAGTGGCGTAAAGCCATTGCCACGAAATTGATTTAATAATAGTCGTTTTTAATGTGTAACCGTAAGGTTTCTGTCGTTTGGTATCAGAAACCGAAACGGATCCTGTATAGCCGTTTGTGTCGATAATGTCTGACGGGTTGTCCGACAGTATATGTCGTTCACGCTTTCTAAAAAATCTCTGGTTTGGAGAAACACCATTCTTTTCAAACTCGACAACATAACGTTCAGTCAACGTTTGAGCCCGACAAGCGACAGACAGCGAAGATAGCAGCAACATTATCAGTATCGCAAAGAGTGAGTGTTTAATAATTCTTTCCTTGTTTTATGGTTGACAGAAAGGAAGGATAGACCAAGAAAATAAGTATGTTTTTCTGTCAAAACACAAATAGGGGCATCCGGGCAAAGTCCCTTCAAAAGGTTGCATCTATATCTATTCACTTTACGTTAAGGATTCGGGTTATCCTTTCGCCTCTCATCCAAAAGCTTGCGTTTTCGATGTCTTCTTTTGTGATCCGACAGGGCTCGAATATTCTTGCAGATCATCCCGCATGGCCGCCGCTGGTGATCCTCCCCGACCACAATCATGTCACAGGCTTGTGGCCCGGTGTGGCTTCTTCTTTTGTGATCCGATATGGCCTGTGAGCCCTTAAAGACCTTACCGCATGGCCGCGGCTTGCCATCATCCCCGACCACTGTTACATCACAGACTTTTTGCCCTGAGTGAATGTTTCTTTTGTGAACCGACAGGGTTCTGGTACTTATGAAGACTGCTCCGCATGGCCGAGGTTGACCATCCTTTCCGATCACTATCATGTCACAGGTTTTTTGCCCGCCGTGGGCAGGCATTTTGTGAAACGCCAGGACTGTGGCATTCTCGCAGACGGTTCCGGATCGTTGCGGCTGGCCATTCTTGCCGATCACTGTTGTGTCGCAGATTAGTTGCCCGGTAGGTGCAGTTGAACAGGTTGTCTCTGTACTCATTGAGTCTGAGGCAACCCCGTCTGAGGCGACCCCGTCTGAGGCGACCCCGTCTGAGGCCGTTCCGCATACAGCGTTGCGGCGATTGGCCGGGTTGTCATCAATGCCATGCGACTGTGACTCAAATAATTCGCCAAAAGCAGACTGGCGTTCCATACCAAAGAGATAATCCAACATATCGAAAGGCATTTGTTGAGAATCTTCAGTGTCTGAAGGGTCGAAATTAGCAATGCAACGAAGACATTGTCCATACGCGAGATGGGGGCATGAGCTTTCTAAGGAATTCAGTGACCATTCAGCGAGCTCTATGCTGTCGGGTGACGGTCTGAAACTACAAACCCCGTTGCATGGAAAGACGAAACAATTTAAACCCAAAGTATGTGACTGTTGTTGAGGGCCTTCGTTACCGTCGCCAGAGTCAGAATACAGTTGGCCAGTGAAAGAGCTTATAAGGGAGGGGGTTGTCTTTGGGGCCTGAAGCCCCGATGATTCTGATGGCTGTTGCGACTGTTGGTTAGCTGCAGAGTTTAACATGATGGTGATGGCCGCATGATCCCACTTTGTCAGAATAGGTGTTGTCACTTGTTCTTCAATCAGATTAAAGAGCGGTGAATCCGGGGGCCAATAGTTTTTTAAGAGCCAGCCGACTATGACAACCATTTCTACAAGTAGCCACGAATAGGAGGAGGGGCATAGAGGGGTATCTTTGGCAGTCAAGATTAGTTTGTGACCCACCAGCAGGTGGGTGGCGAAAAGCAACTGCCATGAAATCGATACGATAATGGTTGTTTTTACCCCGTAACTGTAAAGTTTATGTCGCTTATTTTCAGGCAGCGAGGCTGATTTTGAATAGCCGTCTGTGTCGACAACATCTGGCGGGTTACAGGGCAATTTATGTTGGTCAGGCTTTATAGAAAAGCTCTGGTTTGGAGAACCTGTTTTCTGGTCAAGCTCGACAACAAATCGGCTTGTTAATGGGTGAGCCTGGCAGACGAAGTAACACGTTAGTAGCAATATCAGCAGTGCTATAAAGAGAGAGTGTTTAATCGTTCTATACTTGCGTTCATGTTTACAGAGAGGAAGGATAGATTAAGAAAATAAGAGTGTTTTTCTTTTAAAAACTTCTTTTAAAAACCGATGGTTGCACGCTGGGCAGCGTCCATGAAAAGGCTGGAACGCAAACTATTGACTTTACCCTATTGAGGACTAAAGCCATCATCCTCTTGGGGTCAGTCAACCTGTCCCGTATTGCCCGAACTATGGGGCGCGGTACCGAGATCGACT
>NZ_JAHHPR010000433.1:0-1203 GCF_024606255.1 Endozoicomonas sp. SESOKO3 | reverse complement strand
AAGAGACTCCAGCAATGCTTCCCGTTAACTCAAGCCCGTTTGCCACCAGTGCGGTATCATTGAGAGGCTTAAGAAAATCAAAATCATTTTGTGAGAGAGGGCTGGCCTGTGCCATGGAATAGAGCAAACACAAAAGTAACGGACAAAGGTTGAATGACTTTTTCATGGTAATTTCCCAGATACAGTAACTGAACTGGAAATATAGATTCTATAAGGAGCTATGAATAACAATATCCTTAACTACAAAGTGCGTTGTAAATTAAAGTGCAGTGCAAATAGCGCGGTACAAATAAAGCAGCTATCAAATACTTCCGACAGACTGTGCCTTCGGCATAGCCACCGGAGCAAGCATTAGCTGCCAGAATTCAACGCTGATTCAGTGTCTGACCGTTGAGTCTGTCAGTTAAACAGAGTCGAGAGATAATCCAGGGGGGCATAGAACTTTTCCCACTGAGTCCAGCCGGTCTCTGAGAGGCCTTGTTCCAATGGATAGCCATAAACGGCGTAGTTTGAAAGACTATTGATAACAGCGAAAGTCAACGCAGGCACCAGCGTGACAGCGGCTTTGATAAGCAGGTTGTTTGAAGTTATCTTCGAACTGCCCAACATAAGCAAGGCTCCGGCTCCGCCCACGATTGTGGCTCCAGCTAAGCCTGCGGCCATTGCTTCGACTTTGGCTACGACTACGGCAACGGCTACGGCTCCAGCTCCGGCTCCGGCTAAGGCTATGAGTCCGGCTTCGGCTCCGACAAAGGCAGTAACTCCGGCTCCGGCACCGGCTACGGCTCCGTATATGGCTGCGACTACAGCGTTTGTCTCTCCGCCCACATCAATTGTTAGCATTGAAACAATTCCCGAGAGGGTACCCGCAATAGCTGCGCTGATAACAGAAGCAAGAGTCGCTTTTGCTGGGCTGAAGCCTATATGGATCATGGTTTCATAAGCGACAGCCCCTGCAATAATCCCATTCATCGGAGAAAATATTGCGTATTCCCCAACCGCATACCATTCAGTATTAATATCCCTTACGTTCATTTTTCTTAGCATTAACGCCGAACCAGCGCTGGCTCCAGTTCTTGATAACGCTTCGGACGCCAGGTAGGTCAAGACTGCGACAGGTATATGCTCCCTCGTTTTCGTAGGAGCAACATAAGCTGCCATTCCTGCACCGGCAAAATACAGGGGTTTCCACCAGCGCTGTTC
>NZ_JAHHPR010000432.1:0-1525 GCF_024606255.1 Endozoicomonas sp. SESOKO3 | reverse complement strand
ACGGGCAGCAAAAAAAGCGCAGCGAGCGTTAGATAGGGTAAACCGCTCTTAATGCCTGTCGAGTCCGTTTTACACGGGCTCGCATTTCTTAAGTAAAGGATTAATCGGCAAAAGCTATGACTGAATTTCAAGGTGAGCTCACCTTTGGACGAACTCGTCTGCCATTCAAGGTACCGCACGGAGCGCTATCGGTAAATGTTACGGGCTCTACGGTCACTAAAAGGTTTTTGTATGCAGCTGTCTACGATGCAAAGGATCAGTATCGTGGCAAAGCACTCTTTGAGAAAGCCAACAAGTCACTGTGTTTCAAACCTGAACGGTCAGGGTTTGGTGCGATTGATGGCGATGTTATGGAAGGGGAATGGTATCTCGACTTATACAACATGGATGCCGAGTTCAGACCCAAGCGTGCCATACAATATCGTATTTGGATTGACTTCGATCAGGAGCAAAATCATGAAGAGCTGCTCACCGAAAAGGTTGTGGGAACTGACCACCGTATCCACTTTGATTACAGCAAGCTGCTTAAGTCCGAATCACACTGGTATCGTGGTGATCTTCATGCTCACACCAGACTTTCTGATGGTCACAATAGTCTCTCTGCCGCAAAGCAGATTGTGGAGTCACAAAAACTCGATTTCTTTTTCTTTACCGAACACAACATTTGCCAGCCAGGATTGCCTGTCTCTGAGTCATGTCTTTTCTTACCTGGCATCGAGGTGACCACTGACCTGGGACATTTTAATGTTCACGGGCCTGAATGCATGTTGGATCTTCGAAATGTCGAGCTTACCAGCCAAAGGGTTATCGAAGCCGGTATGCAACTCGCCCGTGCGGAGCAAAGCTCCATCAGTATTAATCACCCGATGATGAAACCCTGGCATTGGCAGTATCCACAGCTTTTACTTGAGCAGATCTCAACCTTTGAAGTGTGTTGCGATCCCACCTGGCCGACATCGCCTCAAGCCACTGAGTCTGCGCTGCGGGTGCTCAATGAAATGTGGAATTGCGGTCATCGGGTGGCCGCCATAGGTGGAAGTGACTCGCATCTGGAGCCCCATGAACGCAACCCCAAAGCGATGGAACCGTCGATATATGGCGATCCTGCTACCTTTGTCTTCAGCCACGGTTTGAGTGGTGAAGGCATCCTATCCGGTTTGCGCAACGGTCAAGTCTACATAGAGCGTCGTTGCGGGCTTTCGTTTGATATCAACAACCATCAACTCTTGCCGGGAGCTGATAGCTCGGGCGAGCCGCTCAGCTACCGAATAGCCGTGCAAGATACTCAGTTGAGTTATCTCGCTGAGTGCATTGTCGATGGCGAGTTGGTTGCAACGATGATGCTGGGTTCAGAACCGAAAATGATGAAGGTCGATTCCGATTATCATTGGTGTCGGGTTGATATTCGCAGGGCCCAGACCCGGGAATTCGAAGGCTGTATCAATGCTGTTTATAACGGTACCAAGCCTACTTTTAAAGCCCCGAAAGTGCGTAGTTGGGGAGAGCTGATAGAGCGATTAAATAG
>NZ_JAHHPR010000431.1:0-1050 GCF_024606255.1 Endozoicomonas sp. SESOKO3 | reverse complement strand
CTCTTCCTCTGCCTGCTGTCTGGCATCTGTGATAGATATCTGCATCTCCCTGGAAATTTCGTGATGACGGTAATACTCATCGTCCTCCAAATTGAGAGCATCCATTTTCAGGGCTTTTTCCACGGCACTCAGTTTACCAAGTACTTCAGGCTTGGCTCTGGGATGGTCAGGTGTTCTGATGTCTTCCAGCTCTTCTTCCAAACTTGCAAGCTTTTGTTCATTCTCAAGTACATTCTTATGTATTGTATCTAGCAGTGCGATGCGATCCTCTACTGTGCTATCTTCAGGTAGTTTCACACCATAAAACACTGTCAAAAGAGCATTTTGCATAAGTATGTCGTCGGTTTTACCAAGACCGCTTTGAGCATTCAACTCCTGAATTTTCTGAAGGATACGTTCTTGATGAACGTTCAATTTTCCGCCTTGAGTGTTCTGTGTCTGAAGTCTCTGAATCAGAAGTGCCTTTTGAGTCTCAATATCTGCCTTGTCGTCAAAATCCTGAATGTTTAAATGTGCGGCAATGGTTGCAAATTGAGCCTTGGTTACAGATGTTTTTTCAGTTTCTGTCCTGACGACCTGTTGCTGAAGATCTTTTTGATCGATCCGGGTTGCCTGCTGCTTCAGGTGCTGTTGAATGGACTGAAAGCGGGCATCAAGATCGTTTTTATTGTCCGGAATAATACCAAGCTGGCCTTCAATAGCGGCCAGATTTGTTTTTACGGCTTTTAGTTGATGCGGTTCTGTTGCGACAGTGGCCATCAAGATTTCATTAATTCTTTCTGTGATGCGTCTGGCTTGCTCTTCTTGTGGCAGGGTATCATCCCAGTCAGCTATGCCAAGTTCTCTTGCCAGCCTGGAGTTGTATACATTTCTGGCATGATGAAGTGGTCGTTCCAGCGCTGGAATGCGCTTGCTTTCCTGCTGAAGTTTCTGTTCCTGAATTTCCAGGCTCTCCATTTCGACACGAAGTTTTGCAAGCTCATCCTCGATTCCTTGCCTGATTTGTTGTGCTTCGAGTTTTTCCTTTTCATTGTCAACCTCTGTATCCGT
>NZ_JAHHPR010000430.1:0-1029 GCF_024606255.1 Endozoicomonas sp. SESOKO3 | reverse complement strand
CCGCCATCTGGTAACCATGAGTGTTGATAATACAGTGAAAATATGTGACCTGCAGTGTCCGCATTGGCGAACGACCTCAACCAATCACTGAGTTGTTGTTTATCTTTTGCCGTAACGATGGTCTTTAGTTGATATTGGTGTGGTGAAGGAAACCGGCGATACCATGCTCTTTCCATCGCTTTATCATTTTTAACAAAATCGCGAAGATACCTGCATACCTTTGCTAAACGGGTAATCTCGCGAAAACCCAAATAGCGAATAATTATTGATTTTGTTTCGTCGGGCAAACAGAGGAATGGAGATTGATTTTGGTGATATACAATAACGTCCCTGCCTGCACAGACACCCGTTGCTGCTTCCTCCATTCGAGGTTGCTTCGTTGGCAGGGGTGAACCGTCATCGCTGGAATGGTTGTTCAGAGGGTTCATGCCTGGCTCCTCCAGAGCTTCAAAGTCAGTGTTTATCCTCGCTCAGAGAGGACATTCAAAATTGATTCAAGTGATTAGACTGGGTTTTATGATGAAAGTTCATAAAATTGAGGTCAGCCTCCCAGGCAACAAAAGAGCCCCGATCCATACGCTCATTCAACCATCAATTCTTCTTGCGTAGCTCAGTGATTCTCACCTTGTTATCTTGACTGACGGTCACCACATTTCGGCTATCGGCGCTGAAGCTGGCTGCGGTGAATCCTGTCTTTTTTTGAATGGCTGCTTTTTGCAGCCATGAGCCATTGGCCTCCAGGCCATAAATGTTTACGACACCATCAACACTGGCGGTCACCAGATGGCAAGCATCAGCACTGAAGCTGGCCGAGATAACCTTATCCTGGTGGACAATGTTGGCTTTTAGTTTCCATGAGCCATCGGTCTGCAGGCTACTGATTTTCGCCGTGTTATCATCGCTGGCGGTCACCACATGCTGGCAATCGGCACTGAAGTTTGCTGAGGTGACCACTTTATCGTGTTCAACGCAGGCTTTTTCTTCCCATGATCCAGCATTCTGGCTATGGATTTTCGCCTTATGATCTTC
>NZ_JAHHPR010000429.1:0-1102 GCF_024606255.1 Endozoicomonas sp. SESOKO3 | reverse complement strand
GATCAGACATGGTTCAGGGGTCAGTTCTTTCGTTTGATATTTCCCCGGATATTTCTGCTTCAGGAGCGGGCTCTTCCTCAATGGGCATATCGGTCGTCTGATATCGAGTTTCATCGCCTTCAGTGGGAAGTTCTGTCAGTTTCTCTGATGTCTGAATGTCCTGTTCAACTAACTGCTCTTCTTGCTCTGGTGCTTCGGCTTTCTTTTTACGGATCAGGTCATCAAAGTTGTCTGGCAGATCGGCTTCCAATTCATCCAGTTCGGCAAATAGCTCATCAGAGGATTGACCTTCAATCTCAATGGCCTCCTGATCTTCTGCGTCCTCTGTCGTTGGCTCCCTCTGATCGTTGGCTTCAGCCAGCTCCCGGGCAGCTTCCTCCAGATTACGAATCTCGGATAGGGGGGGCAGTTCATTGAGGTTTTCCAGATTAAAATAATCCAGAAACTGACGAGTTGTGGCAAACATGGCCGGGCGACCCGGCACATCCCGGTGACCCACCACACGTACCCATTCACGATCCTGAAGGGTTCGTATGATGTTACTGCTGACGGCTACCCCCCGGATGTCTTCAATTTCCCCCCGGGTGATTGGCTGACGATAGGCGATGAGTGCCAGAGTTTCCAGCAGTGCCCGTGTGTAGCGCTGTGGTTTTTCTTCCCAGAGTCTGCCAACCCAGGTGGATAGTTCCTGTCTGACCTGGAAGCGGTAACCCGATGCCACCTTTTTGAGTTCAAAGCCCCGTCCCTCACAGGCTTCAGAGATGGACACCAGAGCTTCGCGGATCTGGTTGCCATCCGGACGCTCTTCCTCGGGGTAAAGGTCTTCGGGGAACAGGGCGGCCAGCTTTTCTTCAGTCAGGGGTTTCTGGCTGGCCAGCAGGGCTCCTTCCAGGATGCGTTGCAGCTGTTCTGCTTCCATTAGTCAATCCGGGCCTTAACGTGAATGGGACCAAAAGGTTCATTCTGTATCAATTCGATCAGGGATTCCTTGATCAGTTCCATCACCGCCATAAAGGTAACGACGACACCGAGTTTGCCTTCCTCCAGCCGGAACAGGGCAACAAAGGGGGTGAAGCGTTCAGATGTCAGCATGGACAGGACC
>NZ_JAHHPR010000428.1:0-25233 GCF_024606255.1 Endozoicomonas sp. SESOKO3 | reverse complement strand
CTCAATTTCTTGCAATCCTCGCTACGGACGCTTAAGTCCGACAGGCTGCTAGAAATGCAAGTTCTTTTTTGCACGTCGGAAGACGTGCAAAAAAGTCTCTACTTATTCCATTGCTCCAATACTTTCCCGCCATCACGAACGATACTGCAGACTGACAGCTCCCAACCGATAAAATGCTTAAAAGGCTGGACACCCTTTTCAGAGTCCGGTCAGAACAGAGTTAACCGTGAATGAATAAAACTTAAAAAAGGCAGTTATATCCACTAAGCATCCAACATAAGTCAAGAAATAACGTTATAAGTGCCAGGCTATTATCGCTATATATCCTTTTATTGATCTAGGTCAAACCCGCTTGATGCCAAACGAACTTATGCTTCAGAGATCGGGGACGCTGGTTGAATTCTTTTGACCAGTGCAGCCCTGCCATAAAAAACCCGGCAGGCCAGACTAACTCCATAAGCGCCTCAAGAAATCGCTTGGGTTACTCAGCAATAACACATCCAAGAAAGTCTGATCTGACATGCACCCCGCATAACTCTCTCTCGCAACACAAGGACAAGCGAATAGCGAGAGGGTCATGTTTGGTAACATAGGAAATTAATATGAAGCAGTGGATTCGACTGTCCCTCACGGCCAAAGTGCTGATCGGCATGGTGGCAGGTCTGGCTCTGGGCCTGATAATGCGTCAGTTTACAGGTAATACTTTTATTGAGCATTACCTGGTAAATGGCGTATTTAACGTCATCGGTCAAATCTTTCTGACCGCCCTGAAAATGATTGTAGTACCTCTGGTATTCACTTCTATCGTATGCGGAACTTGTTCTCTGAAAGACGTCACAGTACTGGGCCGTCTGGGCGGTAAAACAGTCGCCTTCTACCTGTTTACGACGTGTATTGCCATCAGTCTGGCTATGGGACTGGCACTGCTGGTCAGCCCGGGTGAAGGTGCCAACCTGGAAAGCGCTTCTTCTTATGCCGCTTCTACCGCACCTTCGTTGTCTGAAGTCATCATTGGCATGTTCCCAGCCAACCCCATTGAAGCCATGGCCTCCGGTAACACACTGCAAATCATCGTATTTGCCCTGCTGTTCGGGATTGCCATTGCCGCCGCAGGTAAGCCCGCTGAGCCTATTGTAAAGATTTTTGTGGCTCTGAACGAAGTCATGATGAAGCTGACTACCTTGATCATGAACCTGGCACCCTACGGTGTGATGGGTCTGTTGGCCAAGCTGTTCTACACAATTGATCTGGGTGCTATCGGCAACCTGATTCAGTATTTCCTGGTCGTTCTGGGGGCTCTGGCTCTGCAGCTGTTCATCACTTACTGTGGTCTGCTGAAAATCACTACAGGCCTGAGTCCACGCATTTTTCTGAAAAAAATGCAGGATGCCTTCATGTTTGCCTTTACTACTGCCTCCAGTAACGCCACTATCCCGGTCACTCTGGAAGGCGTAACCCGTCGTATGGGTGTTAGCAACAAGGTTGCCTCTTTCACTATACCTCTGGGCAGTACCATCAACATGGACGGTACCGCTATCATGCAGGGCGCTGCGACGGTCTTTATCGCCCAGGCCTTTGGTATTGACCTGAGTATGGGTGACTATCTGATGGTGATTGTCACTGCCACTCTGGCTTCCGTCGGCACTGCGGGTGTACCCGGCGTGGGTCTGGTTATGCTGGCGATGGTTCTGCAGCAGGTAGGCCTGCCTCTGGAAGGTATTGCCCTGATCATGGGTGTAGATCGACTGCTGGACATGGTACGTACCGCTGTGAATATAACAGGCGACAGTGTTGTAAGCTGTATCGTTGCCAAGAGCGAAGGCGAGATGGATCTAAAGGTTTATAACGATCTTGAAGCCGGTGAAAGCGATGAAAACATCGACTTCCACCACATCGGTGAGCAGCAGGCCCGGACTGTCTGATTGATGACTGACTAATCATGACGGAGCGTAGCTTTTCGGCTACGCTCCTCCCTCCGCCCTGACGCACCCATCCTTACCTCAAAGTTCAGCCAGTCATACTGCTCTAATGATCCTAATCAACAAACCCGCTTACGGCGTCAGAAATTCAGAGCATGCAGCAACGTGTACATAGCAGTTGCCGGTCGGAGATAAGATGACGAAGGAATGAGAGTTTCAGCGGAGTGCTATTGAACATAAAAATAAGCGGATTGGTTTACGGGCTGTGTGGATAATTGCTTTATTATCCTTCCATGTATACCCGGATGCTTGCGTTGCTTTTGCAATTCTTCTCAGCTCCGGTTTCCCTGTTGGTTGCTACACCACAAAAAAACATCCTGTAAACCAATCCGCTTGTACGGTCACCGACTTTTATTATTGTTATTATCTGTCGGTTCACCTGCCTCGTTATTATTTTTATTTTCGGCAGATTTTCTTGCTTTCGACCCTAAATATACAATCGGCGTGCCAGTTTTTTGAAAAATGGATACAGCCCTTGGCATACGTACAACCCGACATATAGATACATGTTTTTAGGTACTTTCGTACAACCTTAATGTGTTACCTTTGGGAAGTTGTCGCGTAACAGTGGGATATTGAAGTAACGTTTACAAACTTTCATAAGCTCAGAGCGCCCCATTCAACAGAGAGTTAGACCCTCAGAGATTTAAATTCCTGAGATTGCCCATATAGTGTCTTTTAACTTCACTTCAAATTCATCAGGAAAAATCATGACTACAGATAACCATTTTGACTACCTGGTCATTGGTGGCGGTAGCGGCGGCATCGGTACTGCCAATCGTGCTGCCATGCACGGCGCAAAAGTTGGCCTTATTGAAGCCAAACACCTCGGCGGTACCTGTGTAAACGTTGGCTGCGTCCCCAAGAAAGCCATGTGGTTTGCAGGACAGATTTCCGATGCCATTCACTATGGCCCCGATTACGGCTTTGACCTGAACCGTGAGGAAATCCTGAAAAACTTCAGCTGGAGCAAACTGGTCGAAAGCCGTGAGGCCTATATAGGCCGTATTCACCAGTCCTATGACCGTGTACTGGGTAATAACAAAGTCACCGTCATAAAAGGTTACGGTCGTTTTGTGGATGCCAGAACCGTTGAAGTGGACGGTGTTCTCTTCACAGCTGATCACATTACCATCGCTACCGGTGGTGAGCCTGCTATCCCATCGATTCCTGGTGCAGAATACGGCATTGATTCTGATGGCTTTTTTGAACTCACCGAGCGCCCTGAGCGTGTTGCGGTTCTGGGTGCAGGGTATATTGCGGTTGAGCTGGCGGGTGTTCTTCATGCCCTGGGTAGTGAAACCCATCTGTTGGTTCGCAGACACAAACCACTGCGCAGCTTCGACGACATGCTCTCCGATACTCTGGTTGAGATTATGGAAGCTGAAGGTCCGACCCTTCACACTCACTCTGTGCCCGAAAAGATCACCAAAGAAAGTGATGGAAGCCTGACTATTCATCTGGAAAATGGTAACAGTCTGACAGTTGATACCGTTATCTGGGCTGCAGGTCGTAAGCCTCACACCCACTCCATCAATCTGGAAGCAGCAGGCGTAGAAACCAACGAACGCGGCTACATTCCTGTGGATAAGTTCCAGAACACCAATGTATCGGGTATTTATGCGGTAGGCGACAACATTGGCAAGATCGAACTGACTCCTGTTGCGGTTGCTGCCGGACGTCGTCTGTCAGAGAGACTTTTTAACAATAAACCGGAAGAGCACCTGAACTACGACAATGTTGCGACTGTCGTCTTCAGTCACCCTACGATTGGCACCGTGGGTCTGAGCGAGAGCGAAGCCATTGAACGTCATGGCGAGGAAAACGTTAAGGTTTACACCAGTGGCTTTACTGCCATGTACAGTGCACTGACCAGTCACCGTCAGCCAAGTCGCATGAAGCTGGTTACCGTGGGTAAAGAAGAGAAGATTGTTGGTATTCACAGCATAGGTCACGGCTCCGACGAAATGCTGCAGGGTTTTGCAGTGGCGCTAAAAATGGGTGCAACCAAAGCAGACTTTGATAACACAGTGGCTATCCATCCAACCTCTGCAGAAGAGTTCGTCACTATGAGATGATCCTTTTTCTGGAGAGTTAGAAAAGAAGTGACAAATTGAAAAATGCCTTGTCAGTCAAATCTGTGGGTCATTTCTGGTTCAGGCAGGTTGCCCGGTTCATGATTTCAACGCCTGCCTGAATGGTTCAGCTGCTCCAATACACCAGTACACATTCTGGTCAGCCCGTTCATTAACGAAATCAGTGGAAATGTGGAGTTATAGGCTCCAAGATTTAACTGATCATTCATATTTAAAAAATTTTTCTCGCTTAGACGCTTGCCAGCACCATATGGATAGAGTGTTTCACTGAGGCGTTTATTATTTTTTACATGATTCAGGTAGCAGTCGGCCTGGTCATATTCACTCCCGGTGAGCTGATCAAAGCCTGACTCACAAGGCTGTAGTGCCGTCCAGTAGAGCACCTCCTGCGCTACCCGGCCAAGCCATTCCCGGTACTCCTGATCTTCCCGACCCAGTAAGGATTGGAGGTGATTGAGTGTGGCAGGCAGAGGCATCAGTCCCGACAGGAATTGATTGCAGGCTGATTCAATAAATGTGGCCGTTTCCTTAAGTGCCTTAGGGTTTTTGTAGTGATAACCATCATCCCTTTGGCGTAAACGTGACCGCACCAGAACCGCCGATACTATGATCTCACAAATACTATTGGCCAGGGCAACACGCTGAGAAACTATGGGCGGATAACAGTGATTGAGGGTGTCTTTCTGCCGTAAACAGTTCTGGATATCGCCAAAGGTTTCATAATCACCCAAGTCACGCATGCCACAGTGCCCAAAATCAATCTTATCGGTCGCAAGAGTATTCCACGCCGCTAATTTGCCAGGGTGAATATTGTCATGCATTAGATTCATGGCCGCATGCAAGGCGACCCAGCCCCGACCGCGATCAGTATCATGCAGGCACTGCAGCATACTGGTCGGCACCAGCCCCATGCTGGTCATGTAACCGGCATCGTGACAGGCCTTAAGGATGCCCTGCTCCGGGCGCTCCCGGGGGCAGTCACTTTCTGCTTCTGGCGAATGGGCATACCGGGCATAGGCGGCAGGTGCTGTATAGGAAAAGACATTGATATACTGCTGGCCGTGTCTTTCGGTCATCTCCACACGATCATCAAACTGGCTAATCAAACACCGCAGACCTTCGCGCAGGGGGAGTTGCATAAAAGCCTGGCACTTTGGCAACTCGCTCTTGAATGCCAGCCTTGGGGTAGTAGCGATGAATTGATAAAGCAGCCCCTCCCTGGCCAATGTTTCAAGGGGTTCCCCGGCTCTCTGGAATTTAAAATATGTGGCCTGGCCACCGACCTTCAGACATTGAATTGTCCGTCCACCGACAATCCGGACTGCTGAGTCGTTTGCCGGACACAGTTCTTCAGGTATATCATGCAGCCCAAACGATGAAGGCATATTCCTGGCAATGTATCGGTTGATGCTCTCACCATCAGCGGCTTTGGGCAGCGCAAATCCGGTGACCTTGTGAGCAGTTGAAATCAGAGGTAACAAAAACAGATTGGTACACCTGAATTGCAAAGGAGACTTATGACAAACCAGTGGTGCCGCTAATACCTGTTCCGGGAAGGTGTAACCCGGAGCATCTAATGATTCAATTAACCTGAGTTTTTCTTCCAGCGTCGAATGCGTATTCGACAAAAACATCAACTGAACGTTGGTTGGCACATAAGGCATTTTGTTAAGCTTTATTAATCTTATCTGCCATTCTTCTATGTTTGCATCCACTGTATCCATCATCTCTTTTGTAACTGATGCTTTCAGGCAGCACTCAGTCAAATTCAGGTTTTCCACGGGAACATATTTCAATACCGACACATCATGTTTTAATGCCTCATGAAGGATTGCCCCCTTTCTTATGTATTTGGGCACAAACTCCAGCGCATCGGGTGACAGGCTCAGGGCTAAAGAATACAGCTCAAACGCTTTATCATCTTCGACAAATCGTGAAAGGTTAATGTGTGCGGCACAGGCAAGAGGGGTGTTTACATGTTCCTTGTTGGTAAAGACTGACTTGAGGAATTCTTCAGTAATAAACTGCTCTGGAATATCATCCAATACTGTTATGCCACAAGTACAGGCAGTGCGATATATTTCCGTTTGTTGTGCTTGTGTTAGACATTCGGGAAGCTTCTTACACACGCGGCCACTTTTAGAGGCTGCCAGATACATTTCGAATGTTTTGACTGCTTCCGGGATGAATTCGAAGGCGTCGGCATCATTATCAACGGCCATTTGGCATAATGCTGCAGTTTTCAGTTTTTCAGGAACGTACTTTAATGCTAACCCATTGCGTCGACAGGCTAATTCACAAAGTTCTGCTGTTTTTTTATGGTCCGGATAATACTGCAGGGACCCGAAGCGTTCGATTGCAATGGTTAACAGGTGATCACTAACAGGTTTATTTTTCGGGTAACTGCTCAGCGCAGTGGGCGATTTTCTGCAGGCTATTTCAAAACGGGCATCAGTTTTTGCTTCGCGGGGAATGTCCTGAATAACGTCATCATATTTTTCAAACAGCAAGTCAAAAAAACCATCATACAGCCATTGTCTTTTTATCTTCTCAGGCACATAGCTAAGCGCATCACATTCCTCAAGTGCCAGAGCCCGATAGAATTCATCGGTCTTAATCCTTTCAGGTACATACTGCAAATTCCCATAATGAAATTTCGTGCATGCCTGCACACACAAATCGGGTGTTAACTTTTCCTGGGGTACCTGCTCTATATAATAAGGATTTTCTTTAATTTTCAGAAGGTAATCTTCAGAATCAAGCTGATCAGGGTCAGCATCGGGCGGTAGCTTCCCGAAGTATTTGATAAATGCTTTATAGTCGCTGACCGGCAATGGTTTCTGCTTGTCCATGCACACGGCAAACCTCTTCAGGAACTCTTTTAATTCATGACCAAGATTGCCTTGTGGTAAGTCATGTGTGGAAGCGGGGTAAGCTTGTACAGAAGACCATTCCATAGGGGATTGTGTAACAGCAGAAGGATCAGACATATTTCTGACGGGTAAGCCGTCTTGTTCACGCCCCTGCAAAACTTCTTTAACAAGGTATTTGCCCCAGGATTGAGCTGTTGGGTAGCCGGAGTGATCCTTTTGGAAGGGAGGAACCTCCTGGGCATCTTGCGGATTTTGACCAACAGGAGGAAAAGATGGGCTCCCTGAAAGATTCATTTTGCTGAACTCCCTGTTAGAAATAGCTATAAATGAATGATTATTTTTGAAATGTTCATAATCTTACGGATTTGATTATAAAATCAGTGAAAAGTTCCAGACGTCCATCCTAATCCGTGCAGGTAAGTGGCAAAGTTGCCCTCGGGGCTCAGCCTTGCAAGCGATTTTTGTCCATCAGCTCGTTTGAGTCTTGTTTCCTCGCACAGCCTTTCGTGGGGCAGCATTAGTGCAGAAAAGGGACTTTTGCCGCATTACTATGAACAGCAGGTATTGAATGACTTTTTGAAATTTGCTCAAGGAGTACCCCTCCCCGACCTAAAATATCAATTATCAAAAGATCACAAATGAAAGCACAAAAAGGCATTTTATTAGAAAATTACTGCGAGATAAGGAAATACTTAGTATATATAAAAGTATGGTCGTATATTTAACAATCTTCCCCAAAATAAACATAACCACTTGTTTTTATTATAATAATAAAGCAGCAAAGTAATATTCTTCAGTGTGAACGCTTTTCTCAGCCCGAATAAAAGACACCACTATTCACGAAATAAATAACAAAAATAAAAATAACAGGATTGTCACAAATGTTCACAAATCACAGAATGCAGTCACCGGGTCGGCAAGACTCCAACAATGAAGACTGATCATCAAACCACACTGATGACGTCGCAAAATGGAAGGACTGATCATGTCAAACTACCTGAACGATATTGACGCAATTGCTTCACTCAAAGCTACTCAGGGCTCTTCCTGGGAAGCGATCAATCCTGAATACGCTGCTCGCATGAAAGCGCAGAACCGTTTCAAGACCGGTCTGGATATTGCCCGCTACACCGCCAGGATCATGCGTGAAGACATGGCGGCTTACGACGCTGACACAGCTAAGTACACCCAGTCTCTGGGCTGCTGGCATGGATTCATCGGTCAGCAGAAAATGATCTCCATCAAAAAACATTTCAACAACACGGATCGTCGCTACCTTTACCTGTCTGGGTGGATGGTTGCTGCACTGCGCTCTGAGTTTGGTCCTCTGCCTGACCAGTCCATGCATGAGAAAACGTCTGTAGCCGGCCTGATTGAAGAACTATACACATTCCTGCGTCAGGCTGACGCCCGTGAACTGGGTGGCCTGTTCCGTGAACTGGACTCTGCCCGCAAGGCTGGCGATACCGCTAAAGAAGCAGACCTTCAGAGCCAGATCGACAACCATCAGACACACATTGTGCCTATCATTGCCGACATCGACGCTGGTTTCGGTAACGAAGAAGCCACTTACCTGCTGGCCAAGAAAATGATTGAAGCCGGTGCCTGCTGTATCCAGATTGAAAACCAGGTTTCCGATGAGAAGCAATGTGGTCACCAGGACGGTAAGGTAACCGTTCCTCACGAAGACTTCCTGGCCAAAATCCGCGCGGTTCGCTACGCCTTCCTGGAGCTGGGTGTAGATGACGGGGTAATTGTTGCCCGTACTGACTCCCTGGGTGCTGGCTTGACCAAACAGCTGGCGGTAACCAATCAACCGGGTGACCTGGGTGACCAGTACAACAGCTTCCTGGATGTTGAAGAAGTGACTCCAGAGAACATGAACAACGGTGACGTGATCATTAACCGTAACGGCAAGCTGGTTCGTCCCAAGCGTCTGCCCAGCAACCTGTTCCAGTTCCGTCAGGGCACCGGTGTTGAGCGTGTAGTTCTGGATTGCATCACTTCCCTGCAGAACGGCGCCGACTTGCTGTGGATTGAAACCGAAAAACCTCACGTTGGCCAGATCGCCGAGATGGTTAACAAGATTCGTGAAACCTGCCCTAACGCCAAGCTGGTTTACAACAATTCACCGTCCTTCAACTGGACTCTGAATTTCCGCCAGCAGGTATTCGATGCCTGGAGCGAACAAGGTAAAGACGTTTCTGCCTACGACCGTGCTCAACTGATGAGTGCAGAGTACGACGCAACTGAACTGGCCCAGGCGGCTGATGAGAAGATCCGTACCTTCCAGGCTGACGCTGCCCGTGAAGCAGGTATCTTCCACCACCTGATTACTCTGCCAACTTACCACACCGCCGCGCTGTCCACTGACAATCTGGCTAAAGAGTACTTTGGTGATCAGGGCATGCTGGGGTATGTAGCTAACGTTCAGCGCAAAGAAATTCGTCAGGGTATTGCCTGTGTTAAACATCAGAACATGGCTGGCTCAGACATGGGTGATGACCACAAAGAATACTTCTCTGGTGATGCTGCACTGAAAGCGGCCGGTGAAGACAATACCATGAATCAGTTTGGCTAAAGAATTCGCCTCCCCCGCGTGAATTTCACGCACCCAGTCAGGGCAGCTTCTCGCTGCCCTGACTCATTCTGACCAAGCAAAGCCCCGATTCATTGAGTAGACTTAGGATCAGCTGATCCCGGGCAATGTCCGTAGACACGGGACATTGAAATCAAACCTTAACACAACCTACCAAACTTTTACTCACAATACCCCTTTAAAAAAGAGAATTTATTCATTATTAAGAATAAATTTTCATTATCTCCCATTTCAAAGCTATCCACGACAATCTTTATACATATACAGAGAGACAGATATGACAGTACGTAAAAGCCGAAAATCGAAAAGTTTTGCTAACGGAAAACATACTATTCATGTAGTTAATTACCCTTTTCACTTAAAATCACATACTATACGTGATCGGAATTCATACCCGAGTACCTCTCAGGGATGAAGTTCGGATTGAGCCGGATTAGGGAGGCCCAGGCCATGAAAAACAGGGTCAAAAAAACACAGTGTTCTGACAAGCATCGTCTCCCGTAAAGAAAGACAGCTTTGAGCCATCGTCTTGCTCTGTACTGATGCGATGAAAAACGACGGTGAAGGCACAACTACTGGTCGGCAGCCCACGTCTGCCAGAACATTTTATAGCGACACTTGATAGCTACACTAGGTGACCGATATGCGGATAGGGATCCCTGGAGAGATTCAGGAAAACGAAAACCGGGTAGCCGCTACGCCTGATACGATAGGCAAGCTGCAAAAGCTCGGTTATGACGTCATCATTGAGAGTGGAGCTGGTATTAAAGCCAGCTTTGATGATGCAGCTTTTATAGAGGCTGGCGCTCAAATTGCAGAACGCTCAGAAGTCTGGGGTTCCGATATCGTCCTGAAAGTCAATGCACCTACAGACGACGAAATATCTCTATTAAAAGACGGCGCCACCTTGGCCAGCTTTATCTGGCCCGGTCAAAATGAAGAGCTTATGAACAAGCTCAGTGAGCGCAACATCAACGTGCTGGCTTTAGACAGCGTACCCCGGCTGTCCCGCTCCCAATCACTGGACGCCCTCAGCTCTATGGCTAATATTGGTGGCTATCGGGCTGTTGTCGAAGCTTCACATCACTTTGGCCGCTTCTTTAATGGCCAGATTACTGCTGCTGGTAAAATCCCACCTGCCAAAGTTATGGTTATTGGTGCCGGTGTTGCCGGTCTGGCCGCCCTGGGTGCTGCTGGCAGCATGGGAGCTATTGTCCGCGCTTTCGATACCCGTCCTGAAGTTAAGGAGCAGGTAGAAAGCATGGGGGCTGAATTCTTGGAGCTCGATTACGAAGAAGAACAGGACTCTTCCGACGGCTACGCCAAAGAGATGAGTCAGGCCTTTATTGACGCCGAGATGGCTCTGTTCATGGAACAGGCCAAAGAGGTCGACATCATTATCACCACCGCCCTGATTCCGGGTCGCCCGGCACCCAAGCTGATTCTGGAAGAGATGGTTAAAGCCATGAAGCCGGGCAGTGTTATTGTCGATCTGGCCGCACAGACCGGTGGTAACTGTGAGTGCACAGAAAAAGACAAGGTTGTGATCAGGCACGGTGTCACTGTCATCGGTTATACCGATCTACCCAGTCGGCTACCGACCCAGTCATCCCAGTTATACGGCACCAACCTGGTAAATATGCTGAAACTGATGACACCTGAGAAAGACGGCAACCTGGTCATCGACTTTGAGGACGAAGTAGTCCGTGGTCTCACCGTCGTGAAAGAGGGCAGTATCACCTGGCCTCCACCGCCTGTTAAAGTCAGTGCTGCTCAGGTAGCCAAACCGGCTCCAAAAGTTGATGAAGTCAAGAAAGATAAGCCTTCGCGCCCTTGGTTAAAGCCTGCCCTGATCGCTGCAGGTGCGGCCATCTTCGGATGGGTTGCCCATTCAGCTCCGGCCAGTTTTCTCGAGCACTTCACCGTATTTGTTCTGTCGTCCATCATTGGCTACTACGTCATCTGGAATGTTACTTCCGCCCTGCATACACCTCTGATGAGTGTGACCAACGCCATCAGCGGCATCATCGTTATTGGTGCCCTGATGCAAATGGGGAGTGACAACAATATTATTCTGGCTCTGTCGGGCATCGCCCTGTTGGTGGCGATGATCAATATTGTCGGTGGTTTCGCTGTGACCCAGCGGATGCTCAAGATGTTCATCAGAGATAATTAATCGCAGCGGGAGTTACAGGAATGTCACAAGGATTATTATCGTCCGCCTACCTGATAGCAGCACTGCTGTTTGTCATGAGTCTGGCAGGCCTCAGTCGTCAGGAGTCAGCCAAGAGCGGCAGTCTCTATGGCATGATCGGTATGGTCATCGCCGTGCTGGCCACTTTGGGATATGCGCACCTCGAAGGCTTCACTTATATCACCATTATGATGATTGTGGGCACAGCCACAGGTCTGTTCCTGGCCAGGAAAGTGGAAATGACCGAAATGCCACAGCTGGTTGCCATCCTCAATGGTTTTGGTGGTCTGGCGGCGGTATTGATCGGCTTTTCAAGCGCCATTGAATCTTCAGAATCAATGGCCAGGGCGGCTGCCAATCTGGTGTCGCCTGCTGATCAGCTGATTCACAGCATTGAAATTTTCATTGGCATTATCATTGGTGCAATCACCTTCAGCGGTTCGGTTGTTGCCTGCCTGAAACTGAATGGCAACATCAACAGCCGTCCAGTATCACTGCCCGGCGGCCACTGGACTAACCTGGGCCTGATTGTTCTGGCCATTCTTATGGGGGTCATATACGTACAGCAGGACAGTATTCTGGCACTCATTGTCATGACAGGTTTGGCCTTTGTTTTTGGTATCACTCTGGTTATGGGTATCGGTGGTGCAGATATGCCGGTAGTGGTTTCCATGCTGAATGCCTACTCAGGCCTGGCCGCTGCGGCTACTGGCTTCATGCTGGGAAACAATCTGCTGATCATCACAGGTGCCATGGTAGGCTCGTCAGGTGCCATACTCTCCTACCTGATGTGTGCTGCCATGAACAGATCCTTTATATCCGTTATTCTTGGTGGTTTTGGCACCGAAGGCGGCTCTGTAGCAGAAGGTGAGGAGCAAGGTGAATACACTGAGGTCAATGTGGAAGAAGTCGCTGAAATGCTGAAAAATGCTTCCAGTGTGATTATCACTCCCGGATACGGTATGGCCGTCGCCCAAGCTCAGCATCCCCTGAGAGAACTGGTCAATAAGTTGTTGGCTCAGAACACCAGGGTGCGCTTTGGCATTCACCCGGTTGCGGGTCGTCTGCCAGGCCATATGAACGTTTTGCTGGCTGAAGCAAAAGTGCCTTACGATATCGTTGAAGAGATGGATGAGATCAACGACGATTTTACCGAAACCGATGTCGTTCTGGTGATTGGTGCCAACGATACCGTAAACCCGGCAGCGGCAGAAGATCCAGGCAGTCCGATTGCGGGTATGCCGGTACTTCGTGTCTGGGAAGCAGAAAGGGTAGTGGTATTCAAACGATCCATGGCTACAGGCTATGCTGGCGTCCAGAACCCTCTTTTCTTTAAAGACAACTCTCGTATGCTTTTCGGAGACGCCCACGGCACCGTCGAAGGTATTCTTAAACAGTTCTGACATGAATACCCGGATAAAAGTCTTACTTCTATCCGGGTAAAGCAGTTGCTAGAAATTTGCTTCATGCAAGAAAGAGTATATTAAGCCTCATCACCTTGACGCTGCTGATTTTCTGGTACCGGATTTTCCGGTGCTGGGTTTTCAGGTACTGGATTCTCTGGCGATGGGTTTTCAGCTACTGGATTCTCTGGCGATGAGTTTTCAACTACTGGATTCTCTGGCGATGGGTTTTCAGGTACTGAGCCTCCCTCAGGTACTGGGTTTTCAGACACCGACAGCTTGCAGGCACCCGACAGCAAAACCGTGCTTTTTTCAGTTGATGAGCATTCTGGTAGCGGGCTTAAAGGTAGTGGCGACAGAACTATAGTGAGTCTGCTACTCTCCGCGAAGGGCACTGCATTAAAATAAGTAGGTGACCAGTTACTTTGAGGGTCTGTCACCACCGGACCGTATTCCCTGCCATCTACAGACAATGAAATCTGGTATGACTGCTCATCGGGATAATAAAATTTACCACCCGCAAATACGGTAAAAGTATAAGTAGGCCTATACACATCCGGACTGTCCAGAGACCAGCCTACACTTCCTTGAGGGTACTTGGCATCAGTCGGATGAGTATCATCATTCACATTCTGGAGACTGATATTGGTATTAATGGGAACGTAAACACCGGACTTTTCAACAGCATCCAGTGTGACCGACAAGCCACTCACCTTCCTGAAGTGCGTCAAAGCACTATATTCAAAGC
The DNA here is from genome assembly GCF_024606255.1 of Endozoicomonas sp. SESOKO3. Classification (NCBI taxonomy): domain Bacteria; kingdom Pseudomonadati; phylum Pseudomonadota; class Gammaproteobacteria; order Oceanospirillales; family Endozoicomonadaceae; genus Endozoicomonas; species Endozoicomonas sp. SESOKO3. The sequence continues at coordinate 11,341 of NZ_JAHHPR010000428.1, read as the reverse complement.
CATCGGCCTTGGCACTGAAGCCGTAACCGATCCCCACCGTTTCGTCTCTGAATACCACATCTGCTGCGGACGCGAAACTGGAAAGAAATATACTAACGGGTAAAACCAGTAAAACTTTCATAACTAAAAAAAGCCTCTTCTGATGTTATAACCCTGAAAAATCATCAAGACGCATTAACCAGCATTAGGTTCGCTTCAACAATAACACCAATACCGGAGTCACCGTTTATTGATCTGTACAAAAATAAACGAACGTCACATGTCCACTTCTCGCCGACTCATTTGCGACCAACAACTAATTACGTCTAGTTACGTCGGCCGAAATGCAGCAGAACAAGAAGCTCGACCTTTAATGAAGTTTCCGGACTAAACCACCGCTCAATTATAGATACTCATTTCTATAACTGCTTTTTTTTACCGTGAAAAAAAATTTACACCGCCATTTTTTGTTCTCAAGGGCATGACTTTCCTGATATCGGAATATCCGTTCTGATCCGGCGAGCCTGCTGTTTCAATTGGTGACACTCTTCATCCTTAAGAAGCTGTCACAAAGCTGCTGCACTTCTCAGATAGAGCGTTCAACAGTGAGTGCCTGATAATCAGAGGCCGCGAATATTTTCAGCTTCCAGCTCAGCAAAGTATTTCAGGGTCTTCACCCGCAATTCCATGGTGGCTTCTTCATCACAGACGATCATGGCTTTCGGGTGCATCTGCATGGCAGAAATAGTCCACAGATGGTTCACGGAACCTTCGACCGCAGCATGGAGGGCATAAGCCTTATCTGCACCGGTGACCAGAATCATGACTTCACGGGCATCCATCAATGTGCCCACGCCAATGGTCAGGGCCAGTTCGGGTACCTGATCGATGTCGTTTTCGAAGAAACGGGAATTGGCCTGACGGGTCTTGTCAGTCAGGGTCTTGATGCGGGTGCGTGAAGACAGGGAAGAACCTGGCTCGTTAAAGGCAATATGGCCATCGTGACCGACTCCACCCATGAACAGATCAATGCCACCACAAGATTTGATCTTGTCCTCATAGCGCTGACATTCAGCTTCCAGGTCTGCAGGATTGCCGTTGAGCAGATTGATGTTTTCTTGGGGGATGTCAACATGCTCAAAGAAATTCTTGAACATGAAGGTGCGGTAAGATTCCGGATGATTGGCGGGGATACCCACGTATTCATCCATGTTAAAGGTCACTACATGCTTAAAGCTCACTTCGCCGGCACGGTTCATCTCAATCAGGTTCTTGTAGGTAGCCAAAGGTGTGCTGCCTGTTGGCAGACCCAGAACAAAAGGCTTCTCTGCCGTTGGCTTGAATTCGTTGATCCGTCTGGCAATGTGCCTGGCGGCCCATTTGCCCACGTCGGGTTTAGCGGATAGAGGAATTAAGCGCATAGTTTATCCTTCTGGTTGCAGACTTTCAGAATTCTGTTTAGCCGGACGATGAACATTTGTCACCCTTTTTTCGGCGTGATGTAACCGGTCACATTATCACCCCTGCACATACCGGCCTATCTCACAGATCAATGTTTCGTGAAAAAGAGACGAATTTCTCTTATTCTCTACTATCCGCTCCTCTTTCTGGTTAATCCAAAATACATGCGCATTCTTCACACGTCTGACTGGCATCTTGGTCAACACTTTATGGGCAAGAGCCGAGAGCCTGAACATCAGGCATTTATCCGCTGGTTGCTAAAAACCGTCGACGAGAATTCTGTGGATGCCATTATTATCGCCGGTGATATTTTTGATACCGGAACACCTCCCAGCTATGCACGAACGCTCTACAACCGCTTCATTGTCGACCTCCAGAAAACCTGCTGCCAGCAGCTGATTATTGTCGGAGGCAACCATGACTCGGTCGCAACCTTAAATGAGTCCAGAGATTTATTGGCCTGCCTGAATACCCATGTGATCGGTGGCGTTACAGAAAACCCGCAGGACCAGATAGTGGTTTTAAAGAACCATCAGGGAGAGCCCGGCGCAGTCGTGTGTGCCATACCTTTTATCCGCCCCAGAGATGTTCTGGAAAGTCAGGCAGGTGACAGCGATACCGATAAGCAGCAAGCCCTGCAGAACGCAATCGCCAGGCACTATCAGGAAGTATTTAAACTGGCCTCCGATAAACATCTGCCAACCATAGCAACAGGGCACCTGACCACAGTGGGTGGACAAATGACTGAGTCGGTGCGGGACATTTATATAGGAACCTTGTCGGCTTTTCCGGCCAGTGCTTTCCCTCCGGCTGACTATATAGCCCTCGGACACCTGCACCGCGCCCAGAAAGTCTCGGATCAGGCACATATTCGCTACTCAGGCTCTCCCATCCCACTGAGCTTTGATGAGACATCCTGCCGCAAACAAGTTGTGCTGGTTGACCTTGAGTCCGGTGCTGCGCCAGACATCACAGAGCTGGAAGTGCCCACATTTCGTTGCCTCAAAAGCCTCAAAGGCAATTTGGACACCATTCAGGATGCGCTGGAAAAGATCGATGACGAATGCCCACTGACCACCTGGCTGGAATTGGAAGTCAGCACTGATGACTACCTCACCGATCTGCAAAAACCAATACAGATCATGCTGGAAGAGAGAAATCTGGAAGTATTAAGAGTGCGTCGAAAGCGCGAAATCAACCGTGCTGCTCTGCGAAGCGAGAGCAAAGAAACGCTTGACGAGCTTGATGTCTCTGAAGTATTTGCCCGTCGACTGGGCGACGAAGATATTGATGAGCAACGCGCAGCCACTCTCAGTCAGGCTTTTAATGAAATCCTTGCCACTCTGGATGAACCGGAAGAAGACCGCAACACCTCTGAGCCTGAGGACGAGAAGGAGTCAATGGTTTGAAAATCCTCAGTCTACGTCTGAAAAACATCAACTCGCTAAAAGGTGAGTGGAAAATTGATTTCACCGAAGATAACTTCCGCAACAACGGCTTTTTTGCCATCACCGGCCCAACGGGGGCGGGAAAAACCACGTTACTGGATGCCATCTGTCTGGCTCTTTATCATCAGACACCTCGACTGAGCAGCGTCTCAGCCAACGATAACGAGTTGATGACACGTCATACGTCAGAATCTCTGGCGGAAGTGGAATTTGAAGTTCGGGGACAGGGCTATCGTTCATTCTGGTCCCAGCGTCGGGCCAGAGGCAAAGCAGACGGTAAGTTGCAGAGTCCACAAGTGGAGCTGGCGAAACTGGATGGCGCCATTATGACCAGCCGCATCAACGACAAATTAAAAATCGTCAGTGACATCACCGGTCTGGACTTTGGTCGTTTCACCAAGTCCATGATGTTGGCCCAAGGGGGCTTTGCTGCTTTTCTGCAGGCCAGCGCCAATGACCGGGCCGGGCTTCTGGAAGAACTGACAGGCACGGATATCTACGGAGAAATTTCCCGCCGGGTGTTTGAGCGAGCACGATCAGAGCAGGAAACACTCAACCTTCTACAGGCCAGAACCGAAGGCGTTGAGCTGCTGGACGACAGTGTTATGGAAAATCTGGCTAAAGAGCAGACCGACCTGACGGAATCCAGCCGCAGGATACAGAGCCAGATTGATGAACTGAACAGACAACATACCTGGCTGGAAAAAAAAGCAGAGCTTGAGCAAGAAAAGCAAGCGTCCGAGCATTTACACCTGCAAAATGTGGAACAACAGGAAGCCCATCGTGAAACCCTGAAAAAACTGGACGAATCGATTCCTGCTCTGGAAATAAAGCCCGTCTATGATCAGCTATCGACCCTGAGGGCGGCGGCTGCTCATCGTCAGAAACAGTTGGATGATCTGTCAGAGAAAGAACAAACCCTCAAGGAAACCCTGACGGAAAAAGAACAGGCTAGCAAAAGTGCACAGGAAAACCTCAAGCAGGTCAAACAGCAGAAAGCAGAAACCGAGCAGTTGATAGCTGATCAGATCATTCCGCTGGATCTTCAAATCGCCGAAGCCCAACGCAGTCAGGCCGAGCTGTCTGAAGCACAGAAAGAACGTCAGAAAACATTTCAAAGTCTGGAAGAGCAGTACTCAACACAACAACAGAATCGCCAACAACTTCAGCACGCTCTAAAACAGGCCTCTGACTACCTGGCCCAACATGCTCAACATGAGAAGCTGGCAGAACAGCTGCCGCTCTGGCGTTCGCAGTTTGGTCAAAGAAAGTCTCTGGTCAAACAGATTCATCAGCTCAGACACTCGCTTCAAGAACAGCATAGCCGGATTGAGAAGGACAGCACCCGACACGAACAGTTGCTGGAACAGCAAAAAGTCAGTGAGGAAAGGTTAGCCCGGTCCCGTCAATGGTTGGAGCAACGGCAGACTCAACGCCAGCATTGGCTTCAGGGTCAGGAAGAGTCTTTAATCAGGCGACAACAACACGCCATGATGGAAAAAGTGCCACTGTGCCAGCAGCTGAAAACGCTGGTTAAGCAGCATCTTGAAAACCACACCAGCCTGTGTGCAGAAAAAACGACACTGGATGAAAATAGCAGGCAACTCACCGCTGTTCGGGCAGAACTGACTCAGCAAAGGGAACTATACAGAAAAGAAACTCAGCACCTGAAAGATCTGGAAACCCTGCTGCTTCAAGAGAAAACGATTGCCAGCCTTAGTGAGCATCGTAATCAACTGAGAGATGGCGAAGCCTGTCCACTCTGTGGCTCAAAAACACACCCTGCTGTACAGAGTTATCAACAGGTAGACGTCGATTCCACTTTTTATCGACAGGAAGAAAAGAAGCAGCTTGTGGCAGAACTGGAGCAGCAGGGAACCCGGAAAAAGCAGCTGGAAACAGAACTCAAAACGCTGTGCACCACATCAGAAAAGCGCATTCTGGAATTACAGGATTGGCAGGCATCAACGCAGAAAGAGTGGCAGAAGCTTTGTCAGTCATTTCAGATTCAGCTGAATATCTCTGACACTGAACAGGTTCACACCTGGCTAAACAACACCAGAGAGCAGCTGTCAGCCATTAATGAGCGAGTCAAACAGCTGGATACGATCAACCAGCAACTGCAAAGCGCCCAACAGACGGCAACTCGGGAACAGCAGCAGCTTGATCAGAAACAGTCTCAATTGGCTCTGTTGCAACAACAGCTGAGTCAGGCTTCGGCACAAGTCGGAACAATGACTCAGCAGCTCTCAGGGCAGGAACAAGAACTGAGCCAGTTGGAGCTCGCCCTTCATCACTCTCTTGAAACCGCGCTTCCGGCACTTGAAAACCAGGACGGTTGGCTCATTGAACAAAAAGCGTTGAAAGATCGCTGGCAAACATGCCATCAGCAGAGTCTGGAGCAACAACAGGCACTGCAAACGCTTAATCATGAAATACAGATGCTTGAGCAGAATCTGCTTCAGTCCCGACAACAGGCTGATCAATTAAACCGGCAACTGGAACAGATCGAAAGAGAGCAGGCTGATCGCAAAGACATGAGATTCACACTGTTTGGCGAACTGAAGGTCAGCGAGGAACGCAGCAGGATCGAACAGGCTATAGTCACCGCTGAACAAAGCGTTAGTAGCGCAGATAAAGGGTTGCAGACAGCGTTGCGCGCTGTCAGCGAACTGTCCGGCTCTATCCGACAACACCTTAATGACCAAACAACTCATCAGTCAGAACTGGAGGGAAAAGAGGCACACTGGCAGAGCACTCTGGAAGACAGTCCTTTTGATTCCAGCGAACAGTTTGAGCAGTCCCTGCTTGCTCCTGAACAACGTACAGAACTGGAAGCACTGAAAAACACTCTGGACAAGGCCATTGCGCGCAGTACCGAACGTTGCAAACTCGCGGCTGCCTCGTTGGAAAAGCTATTGCAGGAAGCTCTGACTGAACAGGCCTCTGAAGAGATTCTGACTTGCCTGAAACAACAGACCGCAGAGCTGAGCCTGAACAATCAGCGACTGGGTGAAATCCGACAGGCACTCACTGAAGATCAGAAAAAGCGTCAGCAGTTGTCTGGCTGGGTAGATGAAATTAGCCGCCAGAAACAGCAGTTTGCCGTCTGGGAACATCTCAACAGCCTGATTGGTTCGGCAAAAGGCGACAAGTTTCGTAAGTTTGCCCAGGGACTGACCCTCGACCACCTCATTTACCTCGCCAACCAGCAGTTACAAAGGCTGCATGGTCGTTACCAGCTAAACAGAAAAGCAGGCGAAGCTCTCAGCATGGAAGTCATTGATACCTGGCAGGGTGATACTGCCCGGGATATCAAAACCCTCTCAGGAGGAGAGAGCTTTCTGGTCAGTCTGGCACTGGCACTGGCCTTGTCTGATCTGGTCAGTCACAAAACCAGTATTGATTCGCTCTTTCTGGACGAAGGCTTCGGCACACTGGATCAGGAGACACTGGAAGTAGCGCTGGATGCCCTGGACAACCTGAACGCTTCAGGAAAGATGGTAGGCGTTATCTCACATATTGAATCACTGAAAGAAAGGATTCCTACGCGTATTGAAGTGAGGAAAGAGACTGGGTTGGGATACAGTACTCTGGACAAGCGTTATGCTGTGGCCAAGTAGACGACATTGGTCTTTACTTCTCAAGGGAAACCGGCACTGTTCATCAGGTCTTATCAGGAAGATCCACTAAAAGATCCGAAAGAACTCTTGAAAGATAGCGTTATCTCTTTCGACGGCCAGAAGAACTCAGTATTAGATGACTGGGAGGTGCTGCAATGATTGCATCAGATCAGTCACCAGGTTCAGCTCAGTGAAAACTGTACGGTGAGAGCTAAGGACTCAACAGCAGCTTCACTGTTTCAGCCTTAACCTGCCCTGGCTCTCCGGTCTCCAGCAATCGTATGCTCTGAACGCTGAGTCCTCTGGCGTACATATCCGCAAACCCGTTCACAAAGGACGCCACCGAGCCTTTCCTGATGTAGATTTCAGCCTGCTGGGCATTGCCCTCTCTGACACCAATCCGTAAGCCGTTGTCGTCAGCTATCTGCTGCATCAGCATCTGCCAGTCTGCCAGATTAGTGGGCTCTGCTTTTGGCATGGCCATTTCTTCCGACTGAAGCTGGGCTCTTTCCAACAGTTGGGTCAGCTCCGGAGCGGGACTGACAGGCTTTTCAACCGGTTTAAACTTTAGATACAAGACAGTGGCTCCGGCCAGAACGAGAGCAAACAATAGAATTCTCATAAAGATTTTATTCATGGAATTTCCATTAACAGGAAGAATGACCCAGTCAACCAGGGTGGCTGATGCAAATTCAGGTTTAATGATAACCTTTCCTGTGATCTATAAACCCAAGTTCCTTCCTCTGTCAATAGTATCCATCTACCCGGCAGTTACTCTGAGTTCTCTTTGGTTTCTGGTCTACAATGGGCGATAGATATCCAGTACCCTTGAGTCACACCTGAAGACCCTGCTTCTTCACTTGCTGAAATACCAGTACCAAACTCAGGTTATCAACCCGGTCTTGCCTTCTCTCGACTTACCCGACTCTAAAGAGGCGGGGCTGCAGCCTTAATTTCGTTCAAAGATGGTGCTGAAGGAACTGGGTTATCTGTGAGGAATCCATGTGGCATGTTTTGAAAAAAACCTTTCTCCTTCAGGTAAGACAAACCCCTCTCCATCTTCAATAGTGTTAAAGTTTTGTTCGCCTGTATAAAACCAGTTTTTTACTGCATCAATAAGCAGGTCTTTTTCTATCTCTGTTAATATTTTGCTTCCGTCATGATAGTCGTCGTCCACGATATTCAAGCTTATGGAGTTAAATACCCACTCCTGACTATCAGGATTGTAAGAAAAACCACAACCAATAACAGAACTATCTGGATATTCTCCAAAAACCGATTTATAAAGCTTTCCATGTATTTGTGACGGGAATGATGACTTGATACCTTTTATAGCCTGAGTCCTTTGAATAATAATGTAACCAGCCTTGCAATGAACTCCATTTTTTACCCAATCTAACTTGCCATCTGCGGAATAAAGCATGATGCCCGCTAAGCGTTCATTTCCATACAGGCTTTTAGGTTTGTAGGAATGACAGGATACGTGAAGAAACCTTAATGGTATTTGTTTGATGGGTTCTCCTCTCTCATAACGCGTAAGCAGTGAATTTATTTCCGCTTCTCCGTGATGCATAATGATGGTTCCTGAGCCACTGAATCTAAGCACGAGATGAATAGTGCTTTCATTTAAAATCTTATAATCAGAAAGGGTTTTGTTCGTTTCTCCTTCTAATTCGTTGCCACCAAAAACAAGTCTCATTTGATCAGGAGGGGTGCCCTCCTTATCGTGTATAAGTTCTTTTAAGTACTCAAGTCTTACATGGGGAGAAACGTAGAGTGTAATTATGTTTCCGTTAATGAATCTGCAGAAAATATATATTTTATCTGTTGCATTTAGATCTCTTAATCGTTCAGAAACTTCGTCAGAAAAATCATAATTTCCAATATAATTCGCCATGTACTCCATTATTTGATCAAGCTCTCTGTTTTTATAACAGGTTTCGAATGGATCTTCATAATCACCATACTTAACCATATGCTCAGCCAGTTTTTTTCGTTTGCGTAGCATAGCAACTATGGGCAGAGTCAAATACTGCCACTTTTCTTGCAGCATTACGGAAAGAAAAGAAGAACCCCCACTGCTAAGCTGATCATAATCTTTGAAAGACAATACACTGCCATAGCGGTTTAGGTAATCAACCACGGTTGGGTTTTCAATTATTTCTGACACTGGAGGAATGTCTGTATCGCCAGTTCGGTCAATATCTGTCAAAAGGACAGCAACACCATCAACCGTCTCTACCCAGGTTTTATAAGCTTTTTTCTCTTTTTTCCTGAGAACATCCAGCTTATCTAAATAAAAATGACGTCTACCCACTTTAAGCAAGTAATGGTGATGAGGTTCTGAAAAACTGGCATCTGCTTCCAACGGATCCTTTCCATCCTCTCCCTGCGGCGCTCCAGCTCCCTGTTTCTGAATACTACCACTCTTTGGCACTTTTGATGCGCTGGGCTGTGAATTGGTTGACTGACTGTTTGCTGACGCTTCACCAGATGGTGGTTGCTTTGATTGAGTACTCTGGCTTCCACCTAATTGATGAATCGCTGCTTCAGGAAGTAGGTTGTTGAGGGCATTTTGCAACGCGTCTATTTCAAAGTTTAAATCTAAATCCTGATGAGGTTGTTCCAAGATTGATGCAAGCTGCTCTTCAAGTACGCCCTGCAAAGCCAGGCTGTATTCTCCCGACTGTCCGATTTCAAGCAGTGCATCTATAAATGCCTCAAGACCAGTGAGCCTTGGTTTTAGCCACAACATCAATTCTCTTGTACTACTCATATGTTTTAATAATTGCTGATATTGCAAGGGGCTGAGAAACAGGTCATCAGTAGGCTGACCATTTATGTTAATAAGTAATCTAACACCTGATTCGTCATCCCTGCTTCCAAAGAGCCAGCTTTTTACTCTCTCGCTCGGCAGTATCCTGTTCCAATCCCAGTCCAACCTCATGACAGGCAATATATCCATACTCCAGTCTGTACTGACTTGTTGTGGAATCCAACCCGGTCGCTTTTTCCGGTAGTCATCGTCAAACCAAAAACCGCCATCGCTGTCAGGTGAATAATTCAAATCTGATTTTGGTTCAAGCACTCCTCCAATGAGATCTGAACTGGAAGAAGAAAGGTGGTTTTTGCTCTTTTTCTTTTTTTGGCTGACCGCCATTATCGGTTGGTCAGAAAACAAATATTGCCCAATCTTGTAGGGGTATTGCTCTAAAGTCGCTGGGGGGCAGAGACAAGGATTTTTAAGTGTTAAATATGATTGTGGATTCTTAATGACCAAACTGAAAGTATTTATTGGGGGGAAGTGGCCTAATCGCATCATATCAACAGGGGCTTCACCGTCTATACTAATCTCTTCTGAACACGCAACAATGTGTTGATAGGGTTCGGCAAATAATGTTATCGAAATTTGGTCTGAAGATGATGCCCCCGGCTGAATTGATTTAACTTTTAAGCTGGATTTTACTTGATACTCCTGGTTTTCCAACAAAGGTGGAAGCCATTCAAGTGTCGTAACTTTTTCTGCATTAGCCAGGCTTGGAAAGATATAGACTCCCCACAATATCACACCCCATTCTATAATTGACCAAGTGAAGTTCTTTATTATTTTTCCCCCGTTGTTATTTGTTTGTGTTTCATAAAAAAAATTCATAATACAACACCCAACCCTTTTATGGCGCTCATAATCTCATCCCGCCGGGTACTGGAAAGCTCAGCCCGTATAAATCCTCTTAATTCCTTACTTTTGATATCCAGAGCATCCGCCAAAATACGAGCGTCATACCCCTGATGGACCAGCTGCGCCTCAGTGCTACTCAGGTCATAAGCCAGTACTGATTTAACCCGCTCTTCGGTAACAGGCTTGATTCCGGCATGAAGGCCTTCCGTCAGCACCAAACTCAGATACTGGTTGATTTGCAGTGGTGTCGCCAGTGCTTCTGCCAAGTATTCAACAGCTTCCGGTTTGATGATGCTTTCTGGCTTCGTCTTTGGTTGAAGGCATTGGGTGAATAGCCACTGAATGTAATCCTTTTTGTGCTTGTGAAAGCTGTCCAGGGTGAAAGTGGTGGCTCTCGTGCCTATCTCTTCCATCACCGGGCGTTTGAGGTCATTGCTGAGTTTGGGGTGTCCTGTCAATACAGTCACCAACTCATCCAGACCGGGGCGCTCTGACTTGGCACCACAAACAACATCCTGAAAAATCCTATTACATCCAGCTTCTTCAAGGGCTTCGATCTGGGGAGTTAGATTCAGGTCACGTGTACTGACACGGGCATAACCGAGTTTCATGGCAATTGGGAGGAAACAGCAATGTTCGTATTAGTCAATAACTGCCTGAAAAATAGACGGCAGATTGGTTGACGTCAAAGATGGACTTCAGGTTTTCGCCATGCTCTGTGGATTGGCTGACAAGGGCTTTGAGTTATTTGCAACTAAGCGGAAAAATGTGTCAGGGGAGGCGCAGCCCAACAGCAGCGAGCTATAGCCAAATAGCACATAAAAGCTCACGTGCTCTTGTCATGGCAACATAATACTTGGATATTTCAGAATCTTTTGCTGTTTTTTCAGGGCTTTTCATATCAGTGATGATAATAACGTCGTTTTCAATGCTCTTGAAATGCCTGATCTCTGCAAAGGTAATGGTTTGATGCGGAAAGTATCGGACAGCGTATTCATCCAGTGGAGTGATGAAGTGATTTTGGCTGACGGTCGGATGTGCTGCCTGTGATTGTCGGTAAGCCAGTGGTGACAGGATGGTGATTGATGATGCAGAGACCGCTACTAAAAATCTAACATAATCTGTAATTATGTAGACTTATCTACGCCGTC
>NZ_JAHHPR010000427.1:0-3471 GCF_024606255.1 Endozoicomonas sp. SESOKO3 | reverse complement strand
ACAGAGACAGAAACACAGTCACAGACTCAAACAGAGACAGAAACACAGTCACAGAATCAAACAGAGACAGAGCAGACACAGACACAAACTCAGACACAAACAGAGACAGAGGAGACAGAGAACACCCTGTGTCATTGTAGATGTCGCCTCTTTTGATTCATGACTCTCAATTACTAAAAGTTCTGCGCTTCGCTGATGCGGCGTTAAAAAGTACGGGGTTGTACGCTCATTCGACAAATCAGGGAATTTTCCGGGTTTTGGGAATTTTCCGGGTTTTATTGTGTCTGAAGTGGCACCAACTTAACAGTCGATACTTCAGACCTTATGACTCAACACCTTCAGGGCACAGCCATAAAAGCACTTCCGGAAGAGGAACGTCCCAGGGAAAAGCTGATCTCTCGCGGGCCTCAGGCACTCAGCGATGCTGAGCTGTTGGCAATTCTACTTCGCACTGGCTACAAAGGCACTCATGTCCTGACCCTCGCGTCCCAGCTGATTCAGCACTTTCAATCACTGAGTGGTTTGCTTTGTGCAACACCTGCGCAATTACAAACTTTAAAAGGCCTTGGAAAAGCAAAAGCGACTGAGCTCAGTGCCATTCTCGAAATCTGTCAGAGAGTACTCTCTGAAAAAATGTCTGAGCAAAGCACGATCAACTGCCCGGATGCCACCCGTCAATATCTTCAGCTGCATTTCAGGGGCTGTCAAAGAGAAGAGTTTGCCTGCCTTTTTCTGGACACACGGCACCGGGTTCTGGCTCTGGAAACCCTGTTTCAGGGCACACTTGATGCGGCGCCTGTCTACCCCAGAGAGGTGGTAAAAAGAGCCCTGGAGCTCAACGCAGCGGCCGTTATAGCCAGCCATAATCATCCATCGGGTGACCCACAGCCCAGTCAGGCTGATATAAGAATCACCGAAACCCTCAAGAAAGCACTGGCATTGCTGGATATCAGACTACTGGACCATATTATCATTGGTAAAGGCATATCGGTTTCTCTGGCGGAGCAAGGCATTATGTGAATCCGACCGGAGCAGTCAACATTCCCGCATCTCCAATGGCGATGGGTATAATGCTGGCAAGATTCAAAAGGTTTCCTACAACACAGGTACGTGATAATCAGGTACCCTGACGCCACAAATATCGTTTTTTACCACTATAGATTCCTTTCAAATCAGTGGATAATTCAGCCTGCGACTCCTTGCAAAACTGACTTTTCAGTCCGGCAGGAGCCTGACCGAAAATAGCGCCCAACTTGCACCAAAGCCTTGACTTTGATATAAAGCGCGGTCTTTGTATATGGGTAGCTGCTGAGAGTTCTGACTCTTGACATTGGGCAGACCTGCCCGAAAACGAACAACGGAATCCTCCGGCCTCATGGCTGGGTTTTTTTGGTTTGAGAGGCCACTACTATGTCCAAAGTTTGTCAGGTTACCGGCAAGCGCCCGGTTACCGGGAACAACGTTTCCCACGCGCACAACAAGACCAAGCGTCGTTTCGTGCCCAACCTGCACCACAAGCGTTTCTGGGTAGAGAGCGAGAAGCGTTTCGTTCGCCTGCGTGTATCCGCTAAAGGCATGCGCATCATCGACAAGAAAGGTATCGACACCGTTCTGGCCGAACTGCGTGGTAACGGTCAAAAAATCTAAGATAGCGGGAGCAATCAGTCATGGCTAAAGGTATTCGTGAAAAGATCAAGCTGGTTTCGTCGGCTGGCACTGGTCACTACTACACCACAACCAAAAACAAGCGTAACACTCCAGACAAGCTGGTGTTCAAAAAGTACGACCCGGTTGTACGCAAGCACGTTGAGTACAAAGAATACAAGATCAAGTAAGATCCCGGGTTCTTTCCGGCCCGATGTTCTGTCGGGCCCGCTTTTCCCTGACCACACCGTCACAAACTGCTTATTTTCTGTCGTTTTCACACTGATCTAATGCCCGACCGTGCACTGAACAGAGCATCTGCAGTATGAAACCGGAACTCCTATCGCCTGCCGGAACCCTGAAAACATGCGCTACGCATTTGCCTATGGTGCTGACGTAGTGTACACAGAGCAACCCTGATACAGCCTCAGAGTTCGCAACAACGACTGCAAAAATGAAAGCCTGCAAAAAGGCATTGATGAAGCTCTCGCGCCGGGAGCGCTGACCGAGAACAGTGCCCGTAGCGAGGAGGGATGAAAATGCACGCTTATGTCATTCTTGAAAATTATCTTCACCTTGTGGCTATTCATCAAAACCCGGTGAAAAGAGGTTATGTCGATAGGGCGGAGTAACGGAGTTATCCCAGCGCAAGTAATTACGTCGGCGTTGAAGGTTTGTTAGAGGTGGATCGGTTATGGTGAGTCAGGTATGCGTTCCCACGCTGGTGCGAGGGAGTCACAGATTGGCCCAAAAATGCTCTTAATTGAACTTTTAGTACAAGCAGAAGTCTAATGAATAATTCAATCAATAGTAAATTCTAAAAACCATTTACAAAAAATTAATGAAAGGAAGCTCAAAATTATGAACATGGAAGCGCTTGGTTTAATTTCAAAGGTCATGTTTGACGTACATGACAGAGGTGCCTACCTGATGCATTCAGGCAATGGCAAATCTGCGGAACCCGATTTAAAAATTAAACTCATGAGAGTTTATAATCAGCAAAACCTTAAATATTCCAGTAAACTTCCGAATGACACACCTATCAATGAAAGAACTATTGAATTCATTCATATATTACCCACTCTTGCTCAAACCTCTGATTTTTTTGATAGATTAAACAGGCATGCTGAAAATTTCTGCAGAGCGATAGAGAGTAATATTGCTGATTCAAAAGAAATACAAGACGCTCTAAAAGAGCTCAATAAGCAAAAAAGATCGAAGAAGATCAATTTACAAGAATCTTTAAGGGAACTTAAAGGTGTCGGAAACTTCATGGAATCAATTCTAAACAAATTAGACAACGAAGTTACGATAACTGATAATGAAAAAAAAATATTCAAGTTTCTGTTAGCCAACATATTGAAGATTGATCAAAATACAGACAATTCAAATGTAGAGTACATTATTAAAACGTTGACAAAATATTTTCATCCTGATAGATGCTCTGGTAAGAATAGTGATTTATATTCCTGCATTTTAAGCAATGGACTCCGTATTATCGGTCACATAAAAAATTTATGGGATGTCGACAAAACAGAGATTTCCAGAAGTCAGAAGGGTATTAGCCATGAATTACCTAATGACTCTTTGATAGAATCGATTGCCAACCTAAACAAAATTGACAACTGCTATCGACTCAAAACTTATGAAAAAATAAAAAAAGAGATGCTGGTACTCAAGGCTAGTGATCTAAAAGATAACTACAAAGAAAGATTATTAATGTCGATTATCCAAGCCAATTCATCAGCTCTGATGAAAATAATGATAAATCACCTAAGTATTAATAATTTAAAAGTCAATAATGAAACACCGCTTATTTATGCTATC
>NZ_JAHHPR010000426.1:0-3535 GCF_024606255.1 Endozoicomonas sp. SESOKO3 | reverse complement strand
GCCCTGAGTGCCAGAAGATCCTGCCAAACGTTCAAGCCCTGTCGAATCACAAAAGGCAACACCGAAAACGAAAGCTTGATGATGCAAAGTCAAGTGATTGATTTCTGCTTGTCATAGGCTCAGGAGGGAAACGCACTGCAAACGTCAGGTCGTGATCTGAAGTGCCATGTTCACGTCCATCTGTCTATCCCCTGCATCATGAAAGGCTCGCCCTTGGCAGGCTGGTTGCGCTGGTATTTTATTTCGAATATCTCCAAAAAAATTGAACAATTGGTCAAGTAATTGCAATACTCCTTCTGAATAACAAAAAAAACGGCAGGAGTACCCATGAATACCGAGGTTCATAATCCCGAACTCATTCACCAGCTAAACGACAAGCCACCATTACCTAGAGCTTTTTTCAGTGCTTTGCAACATATGATCGCCAGCTTTATGGGTGTTGTGACACCAACTCTGGTCATCGGTGGGGTGCTGGGCCTGGGAGAACATATTCCTTATCTGGTCAGTATGGCGTTAATCGCATCAGGGATAGGTACCTTTATCCAGGCCAGACGTTTTGGTCCTCTGGGCTCTGGTTTGCTGAGTATTCAAGGGACCAGTTTTGCTTTTTTAAGTTCCCTGATTGCTGCCGGCTTTGTTGTTAAGAGTCGGGGAGGCAGCAATGAAGAGATTATAGCTTTAATGACAGGGCTCTGTTTTTTCGGGGCATTTATCGAGATTATCCTGAGCCGTTTTTTCCATAAACTGCGCAAGATCATAACGCCAACCATCACCGGAATTGTCATTTCACTGATTGGTCTCAGCCTGGTTAAGGTGGCTGTGACTGATATGGCCGGTGGCTTCAATGCGCCTGATTTTGGTGCACTGAGCAACCTTGCAGTGAGCATCACAGTGTTGGCGACTGTGATCTTTTTTAATCGCAGTTCCCGTCCCATGGTTCGTCTCTCGGCGATTTTCCTCGGCTTGCTGGTAGGCAGCCTGATGACACTTTATTCCGGTAAAATGACTCTGGAGGGATTAACGGACTCGGCATTATTTACTATTCCAGTGCCTTTTAAATATGGAATGACCTTCGATTGGGAGTTATTCATTCCGATTGCTCTCATTTATGTGATTACGACCATTGAATCGACTGGTGATCTCACTGCAACAGCAAAGCTCTCAGGAGAACCTATTAAGGGTGATGAATACGTTGAGCGTATTCGTGGCGGAATTTTGGCTGATGGCGTGAACTCTCTGACCGCAGCCTGCCTGAACAGCTTTCCAACGACGACGTTCAGTCAGAACAATGGTGTGATTCAAATGACCGGCGTCGCCAGCCGATTTGTTGGCTATATTATTGCCGGACTGTTTTTTGTGATGGGACTTTTCCCGATACTCGGGGCCATCCTGGTGCAGATTCCCAAACCTGTTCTGGGTGGGGCCACATTGGTTATGTTTGGCACAGTGGCTGCTTCAGGTATTCGCATACTGGCTTCAGAGTCGCTTGATCGTCGGCAGGTAATGATTATTGCTGTGTCCATAGGCATGGGGCTGGGTGTCACAATTGTGCCTGAGGTGCTGAGTCAGATGCCGGAACTGGTCAAAAACATTTTCGGCTCGTCGATCACCACCGGAGGTTTGACTGCTATTTTGCTGTCGCTGGTTTTGCCTGAAGAATCCGGGCTGGCATCCAGCGATCAGAGAAAAGTGGTGAAAAATATTAATGCGTCTTCAGGATCCATCAAAGAAGAAACCGCTTTCTGAGAACTCCATCATACCTCAGGACACCAGTTTTTTGGCTGAAAGCTGGTGGGCAGCCATGATAGCGTGTTGATCAAGATGAAGCAGTGCTTCATTTTTAATCAGCCACTTTCCTGCACACATCACGGCAGCTGCTTTATGGCCTCCACAAAGAACTAATGCTGCCAATGGGTCATGGCTGCCGCTGAAACGCAACTCATCCAGGCTGAAAAGAGCAAGGTCGGCCTGCTTCCCTACTGCCAGTTCTCCAATATCCTCCCTACCAAGTGCTTTCGCTGAACCTTTTGTCGCCCAGTACAAGGCATCAAGATGAGTGACTTCATCTGCGGCGTAACGCAGACGGTTGATCAGCAAAGCCTGACGGACTTCCTGCATCATATTCGAGCCGTCGTTAGAAGCAGAGCCATCCACACCCAGTCCGACATGGACGCCTGCAGAATCGAGTTCTTTGGTTCGGCAGACGCCCGATGCAAGAAGCATATTTGAGGTAGGACAGTGACAGACGGCCAAACCCGCCTGCCCCATTCTTTTGATTTCATCCTCATTGAAGTGAATGCCATGAGCCAGCCAGACATCGTCAGCCAGCCAGCCCACAGATTCAAGATAATCCAGTGGACGCAGACCAAATCGTCGAATGCAGAAGCTGTCTTCATCAAGAGTTTCAGCCAGATGAGTATGCAATCGAACACTGTGTTTACGGGCGAGCCCGGCGGTCTCTTTCATCAGCTCTGTGCTGACTGAAAAAGGTGAACATGGCGCCAGAGCAATCTGAATCTTTGCTCCCTCTTCTGGCTGATGGTAACGATGAATTAGACGTTCTGAATCGTTTAGTATTTGTGTTTCCGTTTGGACGGTTGATTGGGGAGGAAGGCCGCCATCCTTTTCTCCAAGACTCATCGAACCCCGAGTCAACATTACCCGTCCGCCAACACTATCAGCGGCCTTCACCTGGATATCAATGGCTTCGGTGAGTGTTCCTGGACAAATGTCGTGATGATCCGCCACTGTTGTACAACCGGATTGCAACAGTTCTGTCAGTCCCAGCTGAGTGGCATTAAAGAGCATCTCTGGCTTCAGTTTTGCCCAGACCGGATAAAGTGTTTGCAGCCAGGGAAAGAGTTTTTTATTCAGTGCTGGAGGAAAAGCACGGGTCAGGGTCTGATAAAGGTGGTGGTGGGCATTGATCAGGCCGGGAATCAGAATCTGTCCGGAAGCGTCGTAGCTTTGATCAAACGGGGTTTTCGGGGATTGTCCCGAAGGGACCAGCTCCGTGAGCTTGCCAGAGCTTTCATCAATAACCACACCGTTGCCAGCGTTCTGATTGTTGGCGGTAAAAGTAGCCAAGGGGTGTTTTATCCAGACTTTCATTATCTGCCTTTTGTTATGAGCAGGCGGCCTGGATGGGGTCATAAATTGCCACATACCATAGACCACCATTACAGCGGTTTATAGCAGTGACTTTCGTGTTAATCTGCCGGTTTTGTTTTATGTTGCGACTGTACAAGATTTTTGACGTTTCTCAAACCTTCAAACCGCAACCACGAAGAACAATGTCACAGATAGTGTCAGCGGCTTTATCGTAGGTTGAAGCAGGCAGTTTCTTCTTATCCATGATCATGCAAATCTGCTTTTCATAATCAGCGTAATGCTGAGTCGATCCCCAAATCATAAAAATCAGGTGCATGGGCTCGACCCGGGCCATTTTGCCTTCATCCATCCAGTGCTGAAAAATTTCTGTTTTGTTTTTAAACCATTGCTGGGCAGAGGCCTTCATGGAAGGAGACAGTTGCTG
>NZ_JAHHPR010000425.1:0-3662 GCF_024606255.1 Endozoicomonas sp. SESOKO3 | reverse complement strand
CTCAATTTCTTGCAATCCTCGCTACGGACGCTTAAGTCCGACAGGCTGCTAGTCCTTATCGACTGAACCCAGAAGGAATTTGCCAATCAACTCTTCCAGAATAACAGCTGACTGGGTATCCTCGAAGCGACCACCGGGTTTGATGTAGTTTGTATCTCCGCCAATACTGATACCAATATATTTCTCACCCAAAAGCCCTGCTGTCACGATGGAGGCGGTGCTGTCGCTGGGTATGTTATCTATATGAGAATCGATTTCCATCTCAACCTTGGCCATATAGGTCTGCTTGTCGAGTTCAACCTTGGTGACTCTGCCAATGATGACACCGGCCAGGGCTACTTTGGCTCTTGGCTTAAGGGTTCCGGTGTTATCAAACATGGCTGTCACGGTGTAGGTTTGCCTGCCGCTTTCCAATGAAAGCCCACTGACTTTTAGTGCCAGTACAACCAGCGCCAGCATCCCGGCCAACATAAAACCGCCGACACTTATCTCTACCGTTCTCATCCGCATCTTAGAGTTCTCCAAACATGACAGCGGTCAAAATAAAATCCAGCCCCAGAATGGCTAGTGAAGAGTAAACAACCGTCCTTGTTGTGGCCCGGCTGACGCCCTCTGAAGTGGGGATGGCATCATACCCCTGGAATACGGCTATCCAGGTCACGACAAAACCAAATACAAGACTTTTGATCAGCCCATTGCCTATATCCGCCACCAGACTGACCGAAGCCTGCATAGTGGCCCAGAAAGAGCCCTCATAAATACCCAGCCAATCCACGCCGACCATCACTGCTCCCAATATACCGACCAGACTGAAAATGGCGGCCAGCAATGGCATGGAGATAACCCCTGCCCAGAATCGCGGAGCAATGACCCGCTTGAGTGGATCAACCCCGATCATTTCCATACTGGACAGTTGTTCCGTAGTTTTCATCAAACCTATTTCAGCCGTCAGGGCAGAGCCTGCTCGTCCGGCGAACAGCAGAGCTGTAACAACCGGCCCCAACTCTCTCAGGAGGCTGAGAGCCACCATCTGCCCCACCGCATCTTCCGAGCCGTATCGAATCAGAATATTGTAACCCTGCAACGCCAATACCATGCCAATAAACAGCCCTGACACAGTAACAATAATCAGCGACATTACGCCGACGCTGTAGAGCTGCTGAACTAATAAGGAGAAGCGTTTACTGAAGCCGGCACGGGAGAAAATAGCCAGCACAAGAAAAATACCTGCCCGACCCACGGATTGAATCTGATCCAGCCCAAAACGACCGAGCTGTGTCACTCTGTCAAGAATACCTGTACTCATCCAGTCCCCCCACCCAACAATACTTCTTTATAATCTGGTGCCGGGTAATGGAATGGCACCGGACCATCGGAAAGCCCATTCATAAACTGCTTAATCCTTGAATCAGTGGAGTTCATCAGACTGTCCGGCTCACCCTGACCAATCAATTCACCGTCGGCTAACAGGTAGAGATAGTCCGAAATGGATGCCGTTTCATGAAGGTCGTGTGATACCACGATACTGGTGATATTCAGTGCTTCGTTCAACATCCTGATCAGTTTGACCAGCACGCCCATAGCTATGGGATCCTGCCCTACAAAGGGCTCGTCGTACATCACCATGGCCGGATCCAGTGCTATAGCTCTGGCCAGTGCCACGCGACGGTTCATCCCACCTGACAGTTCTGCTGGCATCAACGACCACGCCCCTCGCAGCCCCACCGCCTCCAGTTTCATAAACACAATATCCCGAATCATTGGCTCAGCCAGCCTGGTATGAATGCGCAGAGGGAAGGCGACATTTTCAAACACCGACAAATCGGTAAAGAGAGCACCGCTCTGAAAAAGCATGCCCATTTTGCGGCGGGTACGAAACAGCTCTTCACGGGAGAGCAAATCAAGATTCTGGCCATCCACAAAGATCTGTCCGGAGTCAGAGCGAAGTTGACGCCCAATTAAACGCAATAACGTTGTTTTACCGGTACCGGACGGCCCCATAATACCGACCACCTTTCCCCTTGGGATGGTGATATCAACATTTTTGAAAATAGTTCGATCGCCGCGATGGAACGTCAAACCATGGATCTCTATAAAGTTATCACTTGCCTCTGACATTGGAAGGCGATTCCTTGTATATGTATGGACTGCACCAAGCAGTAACCGACACTACCTGACAGCTTACCACTACCCGCCTCTCATTATGACGACTCTCGGCTACTTTTTGAACTATCAGTACGTATCCTTATTAGTATCACGACATCCAAACTGCTTCTTTACTGGCTATTTACTATCTTTTCACTATCAACAGACTTAGACTCAACGATTTCCACTTAAGCTTGGATTGGTTGATCCATGCTAACAAACTCGTCGATCCCGAGAATGACTGCCTCCTTTCCAGATAATGGTTTTTTAACAAAAAAATGGCTAAATAAAATCATCTTGCCGCTTCCAATGTAAAAAAACCATTTCGGCCAGTCGCCCCAAATTAGATAAGAGAATTCCTCCTATGCTCATTGCCCTTGCTGCCATTCTGGTTGGCTTTATTATCCTGACCTGGAGTGCAGACTGTTTTGTTGCAGGTGCTGCTGCCACAGCCAGCAATCTGAACGTGTCAAGAATGTTAATCGGTTTGACAGTGGTCTCTATAGGCACCTCTGCACCTGAAATCCTGGTCTCTCTGACGGCTGCCCTGCAAGGATTCCCGGGGCTGGCAGTGGGCAACGCCATGGGTTCAAACATCGCCAACATAGGTCTGGTTCTGGGTGTTACTGCCCTTATAGCTCCCCTGCCTGTTAAGAAAGCTCTGACAAAAAGGGAAATCCCTCTTCTACTGGTGATCACCATTGTTGCCGGCCTCTGCGTTGCCAATGGTTATCTGGGCAGAATAGATGGCTTGATCCTGCTGGCAGGCCTTGTCATTACCCTCTACCTGTTGATTCACTGGCAGAAACAACACCCGGATGAGTCAGTAGTGGAAGATGAGGAAATTCCAGAACTCTCTCCGGCAAAAGCCTGGTTCATGCTGGGTTCTGGTCTTTTATTATTATTGGGCAGCTCACAGCTGCTGGTATGGGGAGCCACTGAGATCGCCAGGACCTTGGGCATCAGCGATCTGGTGATCGGGCTGACGATTGTCGCCATTGGTACCAGCCTGCCAGAACTGGCTGCTTCCATTACCAGTGCCATAAAAGGCCACCATGATATTGCCTTGGGCAATGTGATCGGCTCTAACACATTTAACCTCCTGGCAGTTCTCTCCATGCCTGGACTGGTAGCTCCCGGAGCACTGGACAAAGCGGTTATACTGCGAGATTATCCCGTCATGCTGGGCATGACGATACTGTTGACCCTGATTTGCCTGATTGGCAGGAAACCTCGACATTTAGGCAGAGTGGCTGGCGTTTTTCTGCTCTCAATATACGCCCTCTACAATGTCTGGCTATTTATTCAGCACTGACTTTCTGAGGCTGGGCTGACTCCAGTCAGCTCTATCATCTAGTGTCTGCGCCACCCCGGCTCCGTGAGTCTGTTAATGCTTACAGTATCGGGATCTGGAAAGAACTGGCCCTACTGCACAGGCTCTACTGCAGCCATCCCGAACTGTTACTGTGGCAAAAGGCACTATAGAATAACCGAGTCACAACTAATCTGTATGCAAT
>NZ_JAHHPR010000424.1:0-1171 GCF_024606255.1 Endozoicomonas sp. SESOKO3 | reverse complement strand
GCAGCAGCCAATCCAGAGGTTGGAACCTTGGCGTTGATAAGAGCCTCAGCCTCAGTAAAAGCTCAAACGGGAACAAAAATCAACGCTCCGGGGCTGACAGAGAGCAAAAACTAACAATAGCCCGTCAGCAGGAAGATAGCGTCAACATTAAAGCTCAGGGTGCCCGGGAGGGGGAAGTGGAATGAATCCGGTTCGCAGACAACGCTTATTATTGATCCTTTTATTGGTAGCCGGCGTCGGTATTGCTGTGGCCCTTGCTCTGTTTGCCCTGAAGGAAAACATCAACCATTACTTCTCACCAGCCCAGATGGCCACTGGCGAAGCGCCCGTTGGTCAGAGGATCCGGGGTGGCGGTATCGTGGTTCCGGGTACGGTCAAACGTGATCCGAATAGCCTGAAAGCCACTTTCCGAATCAGTGATGGCGATGGTGAAGTGGAAGTGGAATATACCGGAATCCTGCCGGACCTTTTCAAAGAAGGTCAGGGCATTGTCGGAACCGGAAAACTGGATGAAAACCGTCGTTTTGTAGCCGAGGAGCTATTGGCCAAGCATGATGAAAACTATATGCCTCCGGAAGTACAGAAGGCCATCGACAAGGCTCATGGTACGAAGTCAGGCAATCCGTCAGATAAATCTAATGGCGCCCCGTCGTACCAGAAAGAGAATCAACAGTCTTTAGAGAACCCTCAGCCTCAACCATCGGAGAGCCAGTCATGAATCCTGAACTGGGGTTGTTTGCCCTCATACTGGCCACCTGTCTGGCACTGCTGCAAAGCATTATTCCGTTGCTGGGTAGCTACAATGGTCGACTGAACTGGATGGCCACTGGTAAAACGCTGGCTTCAGGGCAGTTTGTTTTTGTCCTGTTATCGTTCATGTGTCTGGTGTTCGCTTTTGTCTCGGATGACTTCTCTGTTCAGTACGTTGCCAGCAATTCAAGCTCCCTGCTGCCTGTTTACTACAAGGTGACTGCGGTTTGGGGCGGTCATGAAGGCTCTCTGCTGCTCTGGATTCTGACTCTTACGGGCTGGGGACAGGTGGTTGCCCTGCGCAGCAACAAATTGCCGCCGGAACTGTCTGCGAGAGTTCTGTCGGTCATGGGTATGATCAGCGTTGGCTTTCTGTTGTTTATTCTGCTGACTTCTAACCCATTTGCTCGTATTCTGCCAT
>NZ_JAHHPR010000423.1:0-1549 GCF_024606255.1 Endozoicomonas sp. SESOKO3 | reverse complement strand
ACTGGCCGACAGGGCCTGATGATCAGGGAAGCCCTGGCAAAACAGGGAATTCCCAGTGTTTATCTGAGCAGCAGTGATTCCGTATTTGCTTCGAACGAGGCGGTTGATGTGCTAAGAATTCTTACCGCCTGCCTCAACCCGGGCCACGATAGAACCTTGAGATCGGCTCTGGCCACGCCACTGTTGGATCTGACAGCTGAGACTCTGGATGCACTGAACGACGATGAGCTTGCCTGGGAACGCGCCGTTGAAGAGTTTTCAGATTACCATCAGATCTGGATGAAACAGGGCGTTCTGCCAATGCTCAGAGTACTGGTGCAAAAGCGTAAACTGGCAGAGCAACTGTTAGCAAAAGATAATGGCGAGAGGCGTCTGACAAACCTGTTGCATGTGGGTGAACTGCTGGCTGCAGCCAGTCTTGAGCTGGAGAGTCCCCACGCTCTGCAGCGATGGCTGTCTGAACACATCAGCAAACCGGATACCAATGCCGATGAGCAGCAACTGCACCTTGAGAGCGAACGCAACCGGGTACAGATTGTCACCATCCATAAATCCAAGGGCCTGGAATACCCTGTCGTGTTTTTGCCCTATATCTGCAGTTTTAGAGAAGCGGAAGAACCGGTTTATCATGACAGCCAGCACACCACGTTGGACCTGTCTGGTGATGATCAGGCTCTGATCAAAGCCGACAAAGAAAGACTGGCTGAAGACATTCGACTACTTTACGTAGCACTGACTCGTTCAATCTATCGTTGCTATATGGGCATGGCTCCCGTCAAAAGTGGTTCTGGACGAAAAGGTGACCTGACTGATCTGCACAGAACGGCCATTGGCTGGTTGCTGAACGGCCCTGAGGTACTTGATTATGCGACGCTTGAGCAACAATTGAAACATCTGGCGCAAAGGCACCCTGCCATTAATTTCCAGCCCGTTGAAGAGCTTCAACTCCCAGTCTACCGGAGCGAATCTGAAGAAAGCCTTCATCTTGTCGCGGCAGAGTTCCGGGGTGAGATCCAGAAAGACTGGTGGGTAACCAGCTACTCTGCATTGTCCAGAACCTCACACTCTCATAAGAAAGTGCAGAGGCACCAGGCAGTTCAAGCGCCTGATGCCTCAATGGAAACAGCCGGTCTTGATATCGAAGTGATGAGTGAGACAGAAGAATCTGTTAATAGTGAACTGCAATCGGAAGCAGAAAGATTGGATATTTTCACTTTCCCGAAAGGCGCCCGACCCGGAACCTTTCTGCACGCACTGTTCGAAAACCTCGAAAATCTGGCAGAAGATACGTTGAACTCCCAGCCCTGCGACTTATCCAGCTACGTTCTCGAACACTTACAAACGGAAGGCTTTGATGAAAAGTGGTGCCCTACCCTCGAGAATATGTTGGATCATTGCCTGCACGCCCCATTGAACGACACTGGATTAACTTTGGGAGATATTCCTATACACGCCAAAAAAGTCGAGATGGAGTTTTACCTTCCAGTAGACAAACTCAGAGCCAGGGAATTAAACGCTATCCTGCAATCAGAAGACAAGCTGTCTGCCC
>NZ_JAHHPR010000041.1:0-8528 GCF_024606255.1 Endozoicomonas sp. SESOKO3 | reverse complement strand
AGCAGTCACCTTTCGTGCAACACACCCATTCACTGGCAAAGCATCTTAAAACCTCTCTTGGCTGGCTCAATCCCGTATTAACCTTATTACGCTGGTTATTTTTGGCCTCATCCAGATGGGATCAGTTAACCTGTCCCGTATTGCCCGAACTATGGGGCACGGTACCGAGATCGACTCCAGGCGAAAACGTCTCAAGCACTTCTACGCCCGGAGTGGCATGGAGCTTGGTGATATTTCCAGAATGGTCGTTGACTGATAAGCCCCTCTACATTCCCAAACAATCCTTTACCTTCCAGTCAGGGTAAGGGTTATCCTGTGTACAGTTTCCCTCAAAATCAATCTCGTGGAGTAACATCATGAAATCTCTACAGATTCAGCTAGCCCTTTCCGGAGTCAACTGTGCCGGTTGTGTCGGCAAAATTGAAAAGTCTCTGAAAGGTGTGGCTGGTGTGAATACAGCCAGTGTTAACTTTGTAGACAAAACGGCCATGGTCGAAGGCAGTGCCGAACCTTCCTCCCTGATTTCAGCCTTGAAAAACGCTGGATTTGAAGCCGAAGTGATGCCTGGCGACTCTGAACGACAATTCTCTATACCAACGATTCACTGTGCCTCCTGCGTCAGCAAAATTGAGTCGGCTCTTCTGGAGGTTCCGGGCGTTGAGAGCGCGTCGGTCAATCTGGCCGATAAAATCTGCTCTGTTCAGGGTCGGCCTGAAGCTGGTGTCATTCTGAAGGCGTTGGAAAGTGCCGGGTATCCGGGTACCTTGCTGACACCTGACAGCGATATTCAACTTAGGCAGGAACAGGAAGACAAAAAACAGTATCGGCACCTGCTAAAACATACCGTCATTGCTCTGGGTCTGGGCATTCCCCTGATGTTATGGGGTGTCGTCACGGGGGAAATGAGCGTAAACACGCCCTTTCAGCAACTTGCCTGGGGGATTGTCGGCCTTGCCACTCTTTTTATTCTGGTGTTCTCCGGCAAGCATTACTTTACCGGTATGTGGAAAGCTCTGAAGCACGGCAACACCAATATGGATACCCTGATTGCCATAGGTACAGGCATAGCCTGGCTTTACTCAATGGTTGTCGTGTTGTTTCCTCACCTACTACCGTCTGCCGCTCGCCATGTTTACTTTGAAGCCAGTGCCATGATCATTGGTCTTATTAATCTGGGTCATGCCCTGGAGTTAAGAGCGAAAGGCAAAACCAGCCAGGCGATTAAAAGATTGCTTGGGCTTCAGGCCAAAACGGCCAGAGTCGTACGCAATGGACAGGAAATCGATGTCTCCACAGATCAGATTTTAAAAGGCGACATCCTCAGGGTCAGACCCGGCGAGAAAATTGCTGTAGACGGCATCGTCACTGAAGGTACCAGTCTGGTGGATGAATCCATGCTCACAGGCGAACCATTGGCTGTGAAAAAAACACCCGACGACGAAGTATCAGCAGGCACCTTGAATAAAAATGGCAGTTTGCTATTCAAGGCAGAAAAGGTTGGCAGCGAAACCGCTCTGGCCCATATCATTGCCCTGGTAAAAAAAGCCCAAAGTTCAAAGATGCCCATTGCCCGGATGGCTGATCAGATATCATCCATATTTGTACCTGTTGTGATGGTTATTGCTCTTCTGGCAGCTTCGGTCTGGTTCTTTTTTGGACCCGCGCCGACATTGGCTCACGCGCTGGTGGTAGCCACCACGGTTCTGATTATCGCCTGCCCCTGTGCCCTGGGTCTGGCTACTCCCATGTCGGTCATGGCCGGTGTCGGCAAGGCAGCTGAGCTTGGAATGCTGATTCGCAAAGGAGACTCTTTGCAGCAGGCCAGTCAATTGACAACCATAGTGGTGGATAAAACAGGCACCATCACCGAAGGCGTTCCCAAGGTGATCGAACAGATCTGCATTACAGCGGACACCGAAGAAGAAAAGAACAGAATTCTGCAGATAGCCGCCAGTATTGAGAGTGCATCGGAACACCCTCTGGCTGACGCTATTGTTAATTCTGCCAAACAAAAATCGTTGTCACTTTCACCCGTATCCGATTTTCATGCGGTAACCGGACAAGGGGTGACCGGGCGTGTTCAAAAAAAGTCGGTACTGCTGGGTAATGAAAATCTCATGGCTGCCAATGGCATTGATGTCATGCTTCTGACCTCAACATCAGAGTCATTGGCTAATCAGGGTAAAACCCCCATTTTTCTGGCTGTTGATAACCAACTGGCGGGACTGATAGCGGTCGCCGACCCGGTAAAAAAAGACTCCAAAGCAGCTATCGACAGACTGCATAAGCTGGGCATCAAGGTCATAATGCTGACGGGTGATAACACACTGACTGCCGCAGCCGTCGCACAACAGGTAGGCATTGATGATTTCAGGGCCGAAGCCATGCCTGAAGACAAGGAAAGGTATATCAGAGAGTTGCAGGATCAAGGACACAGGGTCGGTATGACAGGTGACGGCATAAACGACGCCCCGGCCCTTGCCCGCGCTGACGTTGGCTTTGCCATTGGCACGGGTACTGATGTTGCCATTGAATCGGCAGATATCACCCTGATTCGCTCTTCACTCCATGGACTGGCCGATGCCGTCGAGCTCTCCAGGGCAACCCTCGGAAACATTAAACAGAACCTGTTCGGCGCCTTTGTTTATAACTCTCTTGGCATCCCGATTGCTGCCGGAGTGTTTTACCCTTTCACAGGGATGTTGCTTAACCCTGTCGTTGCAGGAGCAGCCATGGCTCTGTCATCCGTCACAGTCGTCAGTAACGCCAACCGTCTGAGACGGTTCAAGCCAACTGCCAGGGAGGTCTGAACCATGAATATTTCCAAAGCAGCACAGGCCACCGGGCTGACCGCCAAAACCATTCGCTACTATGAAAGTCTGAAGCTGATCTCACCGGCCCACCGTCTCGATAACGGTTACCGTAATTATAATGAATCCCATTTACGAGAACTGTCTTTTATCAGTCACGCCAGAGAGCTGGGCTTTACTCTGAAAGAGTGCTCGGACCTTCTGGATCTGTACAACGACAACCATCGTAAAAGTGCTGATGTAAAATCACTGGCTCTGAAAAAAATGGTCGATGTTGAGGCTAAGATCAGCCAACTGCAGGTGATTCGTGACAGCCTGCAACAGCTCACCCAATGCTGTCATGGGGATGATCTGCCGGATTGCCCTATCATTGATCGATTGATCAAGGGAAAAGAAACGAATCCTGATATAGATGGTGCATAAAGCTATCGGAGTTGAAGTCATGAGAATGTCGGTGTTTTATGTTCAGTTTGCACCGATCTCACAGAAGCGCCTGGTACCCACAGGGCATAAAAGCACGACCAGGACAATGGCAGGCGGGAGTTCCCACGAAGAGAGTGGGAACGAGAGGCTACTTACTTGCTGGCAAGGTTGTTGACGATCTGGATCAGCAGCTCTTCAACTTTGTCAAAACGCCTGCTATGGTCAGCTAATTCCTCCTTCATCCATTCTTGTTCCTTCAGAACCAAGGCCACTGTGCCTTCAAAGCCAGTAAGCACTTGATTCATGCCAGCAAGTACCTGATTCATGCCGGCAAGCACCTGATCTTGCTTACTGAAGCGACTGTCCATCTCTTTCTGCATGCCATTAAAGCGGCTGTCCATCTCTTTCTGCATGCCACTAAAGCGGCCGTCCATCTCTTTCTGCATCCCCTCCTGTTTCCTCAGAAGCAGGGAGATTTTGCCTTCCATGCCAGCGAGCACCTTGTCCGATTGCTCCCGATGTTCTTCCAATACCGTGACTCTTGCCTCAAGGCTCATACTACTTGTCCTGTCTGGTTTTTTGTTTGAGAGTTGAGAATAGCAGTTGAAAGGAGAGCTGAAACTCGCTCCTAAAGAAGCTCATGAAAGAGCTTCTTTGGATCGTGCCATGATTAATGAGTGGCAAATACACTCATCTTTCCATCACTACTGAAACCGATCACCTTATAAGGATCTTTGCGGTCTCCGTACTCCATGCCTGGCGACCCCATAGGCATACCCGGAACAGTCAGACCGTTCACACCATCAGG
Organism: Endozoicomonas sp. SESOKO3; assembly: GCF_024606255.1. Lineage (NCBI taxonomy): Bacteria > Pseudomonadati > Pseudomonadota > Gammaproteobacteria > Oceanospirillales > Endozoicomonadaceae > Endozoicomonas > Endozoicomonas sp. SESOKO3. Next base: position 4,487 of record NZ_JAHHPR010000041.1, on the reverse strand, counting down.
CTTTTCAGTCAGCAAGCGCTTGATGTCCGCAGCCGGGACATGACCTTCAAAGGCATAATCACCGATAAAGGCTGTGTGGCAAGACTCCATTCCTTTCGGAATTCCGGCCTTGGCACGATAGGTGGCTGTGCCCGGCACATCATGGGACATGACCTTAAAGCCATTTTCTTCCATATGTTTTGCCCACTCTGTGCAGCAGCCACAGGCTGGGGTTTTGTAGAGCATGACTGTCGGCAATGACTCCTCCGCCTTGGCCAGTATAGACGACATTAAAACAGCAGTTCCCAGGAACAGGGCTTTCAGCTTTTTCATTGTCTCACTCCCCTACTTTCGTAGTTTTTCAAAAATTCAACTTATTAAACGACGATGTTTAATAATAGCTATTCCAAAAAAGAGACATTGGCCAGATAGATCTCAGGTTGGGAGCGGTATACCGAAGATGGGGGCGCAGAAATCCAGTCCTGCAACGGTTCAGAGTCCAGCAAGATCAACTCTGCAACAATATAGAGAAGGGTAAAAGTCGGCTTACTGTCCGGGTGAGAAAACGGGATATAGTGATCCTCAGAGTCGCAGTCTGGACAGACCTGATTCGCTTTCTGCAGATGTTCTGCCGGGGAAGGAGTACAACAGTCATGATCCGCGGACAAATCGTCAGCCATGCCGACAACATCGGCTGACATCATCATGGACATGTCTGAGTGATCTGTAACCATAGCCTGTGACGACTCCATCAGGCAAACCTGCAACAGCAAAAACATTAGCAGGGCAATCATTGTCATACCAATGTTCTGCCTGTGTTTCAGGTTCAGGTGTAGGATGGACATAAGATTCAAGAGGTTATGGTTCAGCTTTTCAACTTAAACCATCCAGTAACTGGAAGGTCAATACATGAAAAGCTGAATAAGGAACGGTGTGAAACTGGCTGTGTACTTTAATCAGGCATTGTCTTCTTCTACTGCATCGTAGAGGCGCTCCAAAATATCAGGGACGGCAGACATCACCCGGTTCCAGCTGGGAATAAAGGGTCTTTCCATCGGATTTTCCAGAAAGTGTTGCCCAGCCGCCATGATATTTCTGGCAAAGAGCTCCACTGCTCGCTCTTCTGAATCACGATCGACGTGCAGGCCATTCATCATCGCATCATCGTAATAAGACTCAATGAAATCCAGTGCTACCCGGTAATAAGTTGCTTTGATCGTGCGGAAGGTTTCAGTATTGAACTGAACCCCATTGGTCGCCAACTTTCTGAAGACGGCCTTGATGATATCGTGGCTCATTTTGGAAAGACCGGAATTACGATCTTCTTCTGAGAGAGGCTGATGTTTATGATCATACACATCAGCAATATCTACCTGACACAGTCGTTTATTGGAATAGTTTCTCTTAACTTCTGAGAGTACTCCTATTTCCAGACCCCAGTCGCTGGGAATCCGGATGTCATTGAAAACACTGGTTCGCATGGAAAATTCACCGGCCAGGGGATAACGGAAACTGTCGAGGTATTCCAGGTATTCCATAGGGCCGAGAATTTTCTTCAGGGCACGCAGGAGTGGCGTTACCAGCAAACGGCTGACCCTGCCATTGAGTTTGTTGTCAGCTACTCTTGCGTAATAGCCCTTGCAAAAATCATAGCTAAACGCAGGATTGGCTACCGGGTAGAGCAGTCTGGCCAGCAGATCTCTCTGGTAGGTCACGATGTCACAGTCGTGCAGGGCTACGGCTTCTGATTTGGCTGAAGCCAGCACATAGCCATAGCAGTACCAGACGTTTCTTCCTTTTCCAGCCTCTTTAGGGGCTAACCCTTTACTTTCAAGCAGACGGTCAATGTCACGAAGTCTGGGACCATCCTGCCATAGAATACGGTGGTGTTGATTCAGCTGGGCAAAAAAGTCTCTTGAATAGGTATATTCTTTTTCGCTGGCCCTATCCAGGCCAATGACAATCTCGGAAAGATAAGGAACCTGACTGAGTTCCTGTACAATATTTTTCAGGGCTGGCCCCTGCAACTCGGAGAACAGCGAAGGTAAGACCAGAGACATAGGGCGCTGTCGAGAAAAGGCCTGCAGCTCCTGCTCCATATCCTCAACCGAACGTACTCTTAAATTATGGAAATTGGTGATAGTGCCATTCTGGTAAAAATCGCCCATAAATCGTTTCCCTTCTTCTCGTTATCGCTTTTGCACCTTGATCATACTCTGCAGCTGAGCTCAGACTTCTTGTAAAGAGCTGTCTTGTAAAGAGCTGTCTTGTAAAGAGCTGTCTTGTAAAGAGCTGTCTTGTTCGGAGCAGACCGGCTGATGACCTTCTTGAACAGAGTTCAGAATCTCCAATACCGCTTCATTCCAACCTTCAGGCCCCACTGATTTTGTGTATTTAATATCAGACAGATGTTCTATAGCGGGCTGTTTACTTTTTTCAGAACGCACAAGAACAGGAATATCCACTACTTCCAGCATGGGCAGGTCGTTGAAGCTGTCGCCCAGCCCCATGGATAACCACTGCCAGTCAGGGAAACTCTTCAGGTAATGTTTGAAAAGCTTCTTCGCCGCTGAACCTTTATCTCCCTTGCCGGATACATGATAGAAGCGCCCTCCCCGGGTCAGGTGCAGACCCTCTTTGGTAAGCTGCTTTTCAAACAGCTCTAATGCCTGAGCACTGTCTTCCCAGATCAGAGGTTCACTGGCTTTTCGGTCTGCAGCCAGTTTAGCCTCCTCCAGACTGAGCCCGGAGAGATCGGCAATTTCACTATGACTGCAGTCACCAAAGCCCCTGAACCGAAAGCCATAGTGTTCGCGAAACTGTTTCAACACCCTGCGGATCGCCCTATAGGGCTGTCCATGGAAGTAATGGGTATTCTTGTCAGTATCAGACGACTGAAAGTAGTTAGCCGGGATGGTGGTAATCATTCCATTTTCGGTAATAAATGGATGATCCAGAGCCATTTCCAATTGCAGAGGCAACACCTCACTGAGGGTTTTGCTGGTATTGAAAACAACCGGAATATTTTGCTTTTTCAAACGATCCAGGGCAGGTTTGGCCGCTGCCCAGCTGTAGCTGTCATGATCGAGCAGAGTGCCATCCAGATCGGAAAATATCACCAGCTTCTTCATCGCCTTTTTGCTGTTGAACATCGGCTTAAACTCTGTCCAGGCGTTTTTGGTAGATGGCATTGGTGGCCTCGACAAAACCACTGACGCTGCCACAATCAAAGCGTTCACCCTCAAACTTACAGGCGATGACACAGCCTTGTCTGGCCTGAGTCAGAATGGCGTCAGTCAACTGCACTTCACCGTTTATTCCGGGTTCAGTATGCTCAATGATGTCGAAAATATCCGGCGTCAGGACATATCGTCCAATCACTGCCAGATTACTGGGTGCTTCTGAAGGGTCTGGTTTTTCCACCATATCGGTTACACGGATCAGGTTATCACTCAGGGCTTCACCGGCAATCACTCCATACTTATCGACTTCGGATTCGGGCACTTCCTGAACAGCCACAATGGTGCAACGAAATTGTTTGTAGAGATTGACCAGCTGCGACATCACTAATGGACCACCGTCGTTAACACAAAGGTCGTCGGCCAGCACTACACCAAAAGGCTGGTCACCCATCAGGGTTCTTCCGCAGAGAATGGCATGTCCAAGACCCTGCATCTGATTCTGACGAGTATAGGAAAAAGTACAGGCCGCCATCACTTCGCGAATCGTCGAAAGTTTTTCTTCTTTGCCGCTGCCGGCTATTTCGGCTTCCAGCTCATAGTTGATATCAAAATGATCAGGAATCGCTCGCTTGTTTCTGCCATTCACAAACCCCAGGTCAGTCAGACCTGCCAGCATGGCTTCTTCCACGCCATATTGAATCAGGGGTTTATCAACAATAGGCAGCATCTCTTTGGGCATAGACTTGGTGGCAGGTAGAAAGCGGGTTCCATACCCTGCTACAGGAAACAGACACTTTTTAATCATATTATTGCTCGTCTTGTTGAGAAGTTTTCCATCTCGTCAGACTTGAAGCAGAAGTCGTGCCAACTCAGAAAACCACCCGCCGACCTCCCATAGTGGCATGACTCCTGCTGCAAAGAAGGCATAGCACTAAAAAACATTGCCAAAGGGGAAGATGTATCGTGCAAAGTTATCCTAAAGCCTTCGATGCTTTTCATCAGGCCATGACTCAGCTTTTGATTCTCCCTTACGGACAGGAAGCGGGCGAGATAGCCGCCAGAATTGTCCGTCGGGTTCAGCATCATCTCCATGAAAATCCTCCCCAAACAGTCTCAGGCTGGTCAGAACAGGATATCTTTCTGATCACCTATGGCGACACCCTCTATGACAACACTGGCCAGCCTCCTCTTCAGGTCTTGAAGCGATTTCTTGATGGCCATCTGAACGGGGTTATTAATACCCTTCATATTCTTCCCTACTTTCCCTTTAGCTCGGATGATGGTTTTTCTGTGATTGATTACCTGTCGGTCAACGAACAGCTGGGC
>NZ_JAHHPR010000422.1:0-2574 GCF_024606255.1 Endozoicomonas sp. SESOKO3 | reverse complement strand
CTGAGGCTGAGGCTCTTATCAACGCCAAGGTTCCAACCTCTGGATTGGCTGCTGCGCACCTGACGCTGAATCTGGGACACGATCCGCTCTCTGAACCGCAATGGGGAAACTATGTTGTAGACAATGATCAGTAGCCCCATGCCATAAGCTGACCACACATAAACACCGTGACCACCCATGTGTATCAAACTGGCCAGATTTTCAAAATACATAGTCATCAATTCTCCTGTCTGGCCAATACGGTCTTGTGAACCCATTTAGTTCGGCGCTCACGGTCCAGTATTTCGGTTCGCAAACGGAGAATAAGGACGACGGTAAAAAACAGATAAAAAGCCGCAATACTGATCAGCAGAGGCCAAAGCATCTCAGGTGCCATGGACGGCTTCTCGGTTAACTTGAGCGTGGCGCCCTGGTGCAGGGTATTCCACCACTGAACAGAAAATTTGATGATAGGGATATTAATCACCCCAACCAGAGTCAGGATGGCGCAGGCTTTGGCCGAGGTATTGGTGTTTCTCATGGCGCCTCGAAGGGCGATGACCCCCATATAGAGGAACAGCAGAATCAGCATAGAGGTCAGTCTGGCATCCCAGACCCACCAGGTTCCCCAGGTCGGTTTACCCCAGATGGCACCTGTTATCAGAGCCAACAGGCAGAAAGAAGCCCCGATGGGTGCACAACACTTGAGTGCCATATCAGCCAGTTTCATTTTCCACACCAGAGTGACGATACCTGCAAAGGCCATCATCACGTAGATAGCGGATGCCAGAAAGGCGGTAGGAACGTGGATAAATATGATCCGGTAACTATTACCCTGCAGATAGTCCGGTGGCGCAAATACCAGGCCCCAGATCAAGCCGGTTGCCATTAACAGGGCTGCCACAATGGCCAACCAGGGCAACCATTTGCCACTGATCTCGTAAAACCATTTGGGCGAGCCCAGTTTGTGAAAAAAAGTCCAGTTCATTTTTTACTCTACCGTGACTGGTTCCTGTTGCTCAGTCTGCAACTATTCTCAGTGATGCGGCTATCGCCAGAGGCGCCAGACACAATCCAAATATCAGCAATGCTGCCATCCACAATAAGTGCCCTGAATAGGACATACCCTCCACTGCCGTCTGAACGGCACCTGTCCCGAAAATCAAAACAGGAATATATAAAGGTAAAGAGAGCAATGTCAGTAGTATTCCTCCCCTCTGAACACGCACTGTCAGCGCAGCACCAATAGCTCCGGCGAGACTCATCAGGGGTGTTCCCACCAGCAGACTCAGTATTAATGCAGGGAAAGCCTGTGTCGGTAAATGCAACATCAAGGCCAGTAAGGGGGCCATAACAATCAGTGCCACACCGGTCGTCAGCCAATGCGCAGAAATTTTAGCCAACACCAGTAAAGGCAATGGGTGGGGCGACAATAATAGCTGATCCAGTGAGCCGTCTTCCTGGTCACTTCTGAACAGGGAGTCGAGGGAGAGAAGGACTGCCAGCAAAGCACCTATCCAGACAATGCCCCCGGCTAACTGAGACAAAAGTTCTTTTTCAGGGGCGATACCCAGAGGAAACAGACTGGCGACCATCAGATAAAAGGCCACCGGATTCAAGGTCTGCCCCGGTGTCCGAAAGGCCAGTGTAAGGTCTCGTTTAACCATTCCCAGAAATGCCCGGCCACCCCGTAATGAAGTGTCACTCATAACCAGGCCCCTGACTCTTCATGACCGGTCTCTTCATCTGAAGCGGCATATGCCTCCAGAGGCAGCTTTGTGACCCGGTCAGAGAGCTTTGACAAACTCTGATGGCTGGTCATTACCACAGCACCGTTTTTTTTGACATGCCGGGCCAGCAGTTGTTCAAGCCAGGCCACTCCCTCCATATCAATCGCCGTAAAGGGCTCATCGAGAATCCAGAGCGGCGTGGCTGACAACGAAAGGTCTGCCAGAGCCACCCGTCTGTGCTGCCCTGCCGAAAGCTGCCCACAGGGAATCTCTTCATAGCCAGCAAGGTTCACTTGCTCCAGCGCCGAAAAAATCGACGGTTCCGGGTAACGTTCGTTACGAAGGTTTGAGCGCCAGAGAATATTCTCAATCGGAGTGAGTTCAGTTTTAACGGCAGGCTTGTGACCAAAGTAAAATGTCGACAACCTAAATTCCGCATAGATGCTGGAAAGCTTCTGCCCCTGCCAGATCACCTCGCCACGATAATCGCCGCAGAGGCCAGCCAGCACTCTCAAAAGCGTGGTCTTACCCGCTCCGTTACAGCCTTCTACCTGTAGCAGTTGACCGGGGGACAGTTGAATGGAGAGATTTGAAAAAAGAACACGATCGTCTCGTTCACACTCCAGCTTAGCCACTTCGAGCAAGTCGTTTTCCCTAAAATCTGTCAGTCAAATGAGTCTTTCGGAGACCCTTGGCGTCTCAGCCCTTATACGGCTGAAATTTCATAGCAGTTTACGATTGACGTCTGTTGACTGTTCAAAAAATACTCTGACAGCCATAAAGTCGGACAGGATTATATCGAAAAAGACGTTCGTTCCGAAGTAATTAACTATCTAGATTGGGTAAATCCGCTGAAATTGAACTG
>NZ_JAHHPR010000421.1:0-8411 GCF_024606255.1 Endozoicomonas sp. SESOKO3 | reverse complement strand
CAAGGATGGAGTCAAGGACACCTACATAAAAGTGTGGGTGTCCCAGATTATTTTTAAATTAATGAAATAGGACACCCACAGAATGTATCAGATTTCGTGGATGTCCCTTTTTTAAACCTACATATAAGTGTGGGTGTCCCATTTATTCTGATTACTGATTTTATGGATGTCCCTTTTTTATATCCTTTTTTAAATTATGGATGTCCCTTTTTTATTTTAATCCAGATGGAGTCAAGGACACCTACATAAAAGTGTGGGTGTCCCAGATTATTCTTTCTTACTGATTTTATGGATGTCCCTTTTTTATAAGTGTGGATGTCCTATTTATTTGTCTACCCAGATTATTACCTACATATAAGTGTGGGTGTCCTATTTATTTTTTCTATTTATTTTTTTTTGTGGGTGCCCCCATCTCTTTTTCACAGATTATTACCTACATATAAGTGTGGGTGTCCCATTTATTTTTATTATTATGGATGTCCCTTTTTTACTTAGATTATTACCTACATATAAGTGTGGGTGTCCCATTTATTAGGTGTCCCATTTATTAATGAATGTCCCTTTTTTAACCTTTTTTAAAAGTGTTGGTGTCCTATTTATTGCCCATATATAAGTCTGGGTGTCCCATTTATTTCTTCATTTATTTCTCCTCGTTTAAAATATTTTTCAAATAAGCAATTTCACTACCTTCAAAAACATCTAAAACTGATCTAATTTCTTCAGTCGAATAAGGAAAAGCAGAAATTGTTTTTCTTAATGTATCCTCTGAATTTTCCATATCATTATCATAAGCTTGATAAACTGACAATATTGTCAAAATTTTTGGGTAAGGCCTAAAATAAGCAAGCCGCTGATAAAGTTCTTTTTTCATTTCTACATTTTCTTTATTCATAGGCAAATAATTAGCAACCAGACCATCGGCATAGAATGACCAAATAAAATGATTACTATCTTGTAGTAAAACGGCTAATCTAGCTCTATTTTCTTCTTCAAACTTTGATGGATAAACCCAGTATACCCATCGACTATACATTTTAACACCCAAAATAGACTGCCATAAAAAAACAATACTGAATACTAGAATAGTGAAAATTTTAATATTTCTATTAAAAGGAATATATAGCTTTTTTACAGGAACTAAACCAAGAAGCACAGAGAACAGCATTAAAAAGTTGACATACCAAAGTGGGTATTCAAAGAAGCTATGACACAAAAAAACAAGTATAAGAGATAATAAGTAATAGTCATTCTCGTTAGGATATTCTTTGATAAAACGGGGAAATAAAGACCAAAGCAGACAGACAAGAAATATAACAACACTAACTCCTCCAAGTTCTGCAAGAAGCTGCATCACTATATTGTGGCTATTAACAAACAGAACACCTGAATGAACATGTTCATCGGCAACCATATTGAATGAGTTGACTGCATAATTATCAACCCCTACTCCAAAAAATGGATTTTCTAAGAATATACTAAATGCTTTTGACCACTCTTGAAATCTGAACACAAAGGAACCAGTCTGCATCCTTTCAGCACCTGTAGTTAAGAGTGACTCAGCTCCATCTTTTAGCATAAATGAAAATAATTCACTGGCATATTTTTGTGCTAAGAGAATAAAGAATACACTTACAGACATACTGACAGCCAGTCTTTTCATTTCTACAGTTCTCTTTGATCTCATAAATAAAAAAAATATAAGAGAAATTGAAATAAATAAATAGGCTAGAACCAACCTAGACGCACTTAATGAAACAGAAACACTCAAAAAAATTAAAGCTATTAGGAAGACTAGTAATTTAATTTGTTTTTTACTAAAAAGCCAACAAAGGGAAAGTACACCTAGCATTAAATAATTACTTAGATTATTTCTTTGCCCGATATTTCCTAAAAATTCTGTATAGTTAGCATTTTTATGCAAAAAATACGACAAACCAAACTGATCGGCAAGCCCTGTTATTTGAAAAACCCCTATAAATAATTGACACAAACTTCCCATAAGGAGGCCACTAGAAGAAAACAATATTACTTTTTCTAAATCTAATTTACTAACTGAATTAGCCAATAAAGCTGCAAAAAAAAGAGCAGAAACTTTAATAAAAACCATCCCCGGATATGGCGTTGAGTTAATATTAAATAAAGAAAAAAAAATCAGAAAAGAAACTATAGTCAGCGCAGGTGATATTTCAACGCGATCATTTATATAAAAAAATGAAAAAAGTATTATTAATAGAACTATGAATAACGATAACAAATCAGATGTAAGATCAACAAGCGGCGCAAACTTTATCCAAGATAAAAAAGGAGCAAAAAAAAGAAAAAATAAAAATATATATTGAATATTAAAAAAACTGCTTTTTTTAAAAAAACATACGATATCTTTATCCCTAAGAAAACTCATAAAAATAAAACCCAAAATACCGAATGACTTTCCCTGAGAAAACCCAAGAAAAGCCAAACCTCAAATATTAATTACATGCTTTAGCTGCATCAGCTGCATCTGTTGATACACTAGCAGAGCAGCTCCATGTACCTGTTTGGTCACGTACCAAAGTAATCTTTGGAGTTGGTCCCAATACAGATGGGGCATTTTGAATTGTGCATGAGATACCTGAAGAAGCACCTGCTTCAATAGCAAAAGAGCAGTTTTCTGTAGCACTTGATGCCAAACCTAAGGTATCTACAGTCGTACTTGCTGTTATTGTAGACCCTTCATTTAAAAGTATTTCATACTGAGTCTTTCCTGGAGTCAACTCAGCAAGAGCTGCATTAAACTTAGCCTTCGCAGTATAATTCTGATACTGCGGAATAGCCACAGCCGCCAAAATCCCAATAATCGCCACAACGATCATCAATTCAATCAGCGTAAAACCACTTTGTTGTTTTTTCATTATTCTTAGCCCCTTGAGGACATACATTTTTATTATTCGATTTTGCCACCACCGAGCCTGAGCATTGACCAAAAACGACACCTGATCGCTATGACCCACTCTGTCTACCCACTGTGCCCGACAGTGACGCTTCCATAAATACTCTTTCATCCAGTCCATTGGTTCGATGGTCAGAATACGATGAAAAAATAACCACTCATGGTTGTAATGTCTTCCTGACTGCTCGCTAAGAGCGTTTTGATGCAAAACCTTCAGTCCTGAGACCCTGTGTAAAAGCGGTGCACCAACCTTATCCCACTGCAGAGACAGCACACAGATAAGGGTAATTCCTTAGCCCATTACGATATATTTCACGGTAAAAAAAGCAACCTTTTTTTGGTGTATTTGTGTTGCTTTGGTCAACTTTTTCAGCTTGACATAAAGAGCGATCTCTGTCGTTTAATTACCTGGTAGAATCACGCGATTTTGCAGGACAGACCCTGAGCCACAGGGGATTCTGGAAAAGAGAAACATTTCAACTATATTTCCTCCCACTATCTGTTCAAGACCAACAAGGAGCCCACCTGTGCAAAATGCCCTGTTTAAAGAACTCAAACGAATGGGAATGGACGAAGATATAGCCTTGGAGTTCGTCAGTAGAAAGCTCCCTCAAAACCTGGCTACAAAAGAAGATATTCTGGTGCTACGGAAAAGCATCCTGCAAGTCAAGCTGGATACAGAACGTAGTATTGCCACATTACGGGAAGCAATGCATGCCGGTCATAACAAACTTCAGGCTGACATTCTAACTCTACGAAAAGAAATGCATGCCGGTCGAAATAAACTTAAGGCTGACTAACAACCAAAACCGGGAGATGACGTAGAAAGTTTTGCTGAAGATGTCAGAATGGCTCGTTCTAACGACCCATTACCAGATTCATCATGGGACGACTGATCGAAGTCACTGAAATGCTGGTTGCCGAACATCTCCCCCCACAAATCAGATTCAAAGGAAGGCTTTCATGGTCAGTCTGCTGGCCAAAAATCAGCACTCATAGCTTGGTCGTAAGTCCAGGGACAAGTCGAAGGAAACGTTTCAAGAGGCAACCCTGTCTCTTTAGTCGCCTCAATCAACGCATACCGGTAGGCTCTTTCCATAGCTGCAGGGATTCTGGGTTTAAGGCTGGGGTTGTCCTTAATATGATCCGAGAGCTCTTCTCGTTGACCTACAATCGTATACCGCCAGCTATTGGATTGCAGACCGGGTTGATACTGCCACTTCAGCAGATGCATCAAGAGAACCTTCAAACGACTGACCAGCTCTCGATGCAGGTTTTTTCCCATAGCTTCAATTTCCAATGCAATATTCTTGATATCGGCCTCATCCAAATTCCCGGATCTGAGCAAATCAAGCTGCTGATTGACCCATCCGTAAAAGTCAGAGTCGTAAAGTGGCTCGCCCATCAGATATCCCTCCTGCCAAAGTAGCCATTATAGTCATTCTTTCTGAATCCGGAGCTGGCTTAACCTCACACCAGCTCCAACCCCGAAGCTTTAAAATGGATAATAAGGACATCCGAAATAATAAGGACATCCGGCATAATAAGGACATCCGGGCTGAAATGAAAGAAATGAGAGCTGAGATTCGCAGTGAGCTGGCCGTACTGAGCCGACAGTTCTGGATTACTTTTGGAGGTCTGATAACCACGATTGTTAGTGTCTTTCTGATCAATTATTACTTTCACATGTCATAGCCGAACATTGGGAGTTGAGAACAGTCACATAAGCCAGAACGATTCATTGAAGGAACTTGACACCAGACTATTTGATACCATAATCAGGTATATATTGGTACAGGAGCCAGCAAGATGGCAAAAAACACCAGCATTACTCTTGGAGATCACTTCGATGGTTTTATCTCCAGCCAGGTCAATAGCGGTCGTTATGGCTCTGCCAGTGAGGTGATCAGGGCTGCTCTCAGGCTGCTTGAAAACCGCGAAACAAAACTGGAAACGCTGCGACAGTTGCTGATAGAAGGCGAAGAGAGTGGAAATGCAGACTACAATCTGGACTCAATAATTGATGAGTTGGACAATGAGCTCAATTGACATGAAGCCAGCGTTTGTATTAACCAAAAAAGCCAAGAGTGATTTGCTAAGCATCGCTCGATATACCTTTAGACAATGGGGGAAAGCTCAACGAAATCTTTATCTGCAAAAATTGGATGAAAGCTTCCATACATTAGCTAAACATCCTGACTCTGACAGCCCATGCAATCATGTTCGAACGGATTACAGGAAATTTCCCCAAGGCAGTCATATTATTTATTACAGAATTCAACAGAAGGGTGGAGTTTCAATCGTTAGAATCCTTCGCAAAAGTATGGACGTTAATTTACAGATAGAGTCGACTCACTGAGAACAATAAAAGCAGCTGTTATAGTCATTCGTTCTGAATTTGGTGCGTCAAAACCTCAAACCACCTCCAACCCCGAAGCCTTAAAATGAGCAAACACCTTCATCCCAATTTTCAGCGACAACCGATCCACCGACTTTCGTGTCACCAGAGCCATTAAAGTCTGCTCACCGAGACATAACGTAATTAACTGATGCCAGTCGTCTCTGGTTTGTATTGAATCAATCACCACCGGTAAACGATTCAAAACACTGGTGTCGCAAAAATCATCCAGCACAATACTCACTTCATGGGCAGGGACAATCATTCGTACTGTTGACCCCAAGGCCAATCCAGCCTCGTGCACCTGCAGCGGATGACCTTCGACACTCAGAACGGTCAGCCCATAGTCTTTATCATGATCAACCACTTCTGCTTCCAGCACGGATAACAGAGGCTCATGCCGATCATCAACGGCCAGTGCACTGTTGAGCAACGTCTGGCTCTGATCTTTTCCGGTCACAGATCCCTGATGCAGTAACAAAACCCTGTCAGCCAGACGGGCCACTTCTTCTCTTGAATGACTGACCATAATAATCGGTATGTTAAAAGCTCGATGAATATTTCTTAAACAAGGCAATATCGTCGCCTTGGAATCCCAATCCAGAGAAGCCAGAGGCTCATCCATTAACAGCAATTTTGGTGCATTCAACAAAGTGCGGGCAATGGCTACACGCTGTTTTTCTCCGCCGGACAGTGTTTCAATCCCACGATTCAGCAAGTGGCCAACACCCGATTGATCCACGACTTCAACAAAGGTTAATCCCCGGCGACCGGAGCTTGCACGTTTCATGGAAAACTGAAGGTTACCCAGAACACTCAAGTGTGGAAATAAACGCGCCTCCTGAAAGATATAACCTATCCTGCGTCGTTCAGGGGGAACAAAGACACCCTGTTTGCTGTCCATCCAGACCTGATCATCAAACTGTATCCGACCCTGAACCGGTTTTTCCAGTCCGGCAATGGCCCTGAGCAGAGAGGTTTTGCCGCAGCCCGACGCACCCATAATACCCCAGACTGCATCCAGCTCCAGAGCGGTATGGATGGCAAGATCGAACCGATCCCGAGGCAGTTGAATATCCAGTTTCAACATCAACGGTTACTCACTTCCGACACTTGTCTTTTATCAATACTGTACAAAACTACCAGCATCACAAGCGCAAACATTAGCAGGCCCGCTGCCATAGCATGTGCCTGGCCCAGCTGTTGTGTTTCCACCGCGTCGTATAAAGCAATGGACAACACCTGAGTTTCTCCGGGAATGTTGCCGCCAATCATCAGCACCACACCAAATTCACCCACCGTATGAGCAAAGCCCATACAGGCAGCCAACAAGAGTGCTCTGAGAGAATTTGGCAAAACAATATTGATAAACCGGTCAATCCGACTGGCCCCGAGCATGGAGGCTGCTTCAAGAAGACCATGATCCAACTGCTCAAACGCTCTTTGCAGAGGTTGCACGACAAATGGCAATGAATACAGCACAGAAGCCACCACCAGCCCTGAAAAACTGAATGCCAGTGTTGACCCCGTTAAATCAACCCACCATTGGCCCAAGGTATTGTCTGGCGAGAAGGCAATTAACAGATAAAAACCGAGTACCGTGGGCGGTAGCACCAGTGGCAAACCGACAATAGCTTCTATTAATGGCCGAAAGCGGCTTCTCATATTGGCCAGTTTCCAGGCCAGGGGTATTCCCACCAGCATCAACAGCAGTGTTGTCAGCACAGCCAGTTTCATGGTCAGCCAGATGGCCGTGGTCAGCATTATTTCGTCTTATCCCGGATGGCAGGAAAATAGCCATGCTCAGCAATATATTTCTGGGACGAGGCAGACAACACAAACGCCGAAAACGCCTGAGCTATCTTTTTGTGCTCTGTACTTTTCAGTATCACCATATCCTGACGAATCGGTTCATAGAGCGTTTTTGGCACATAGCTGATTCGCTTCAGCTCTTTTTCTGAAAGCTGGGATAAGGCAACCAGCCCCATGTCAACATTACCGCTGGCCACAAACTGCCATGCCTGCTGAATGTTGGCTCCCTGCACCAGCCGCCCCTGATAACTCTCCCATAAACCTGACTTTTCCAGAGACTGCCTGGCAGCCAGACCGAAGGGAGCGGTTGCAGGGTTAGCAATAGCCAACTTACCATGCCAGTCTTTGAGCTGCTCAATTGAAGATGGCTCTTTATCCTTTGTTCGATCCCAAAGAACCAAACGTCCATAGGCGTATGTTTTTCGACTTTCAGAAAGCGCCTTGCCATTGTTTTCCAGCTTCAAGGGTCTGGCTTGATCGGCTGAGAAAAAAAGATCAAAGGGAGCACCACGCATAATCTGATGGTACAGCACGCCAGTCGATGCTGAAGAGACAGTCAACTTGTGTCCGGTCTGACGCTTAAACTGTTCAGCCAGATGTTCTAAAACGGGTTTAAAGTTAGCAGACACCGCCACTCGAAGATTAGCAGCGGTTGCACTTATGCTAAACAACAGTGTCAGAATACCCAGCCAATACGTCACAACGATGTCTGCCCCCAGCGCTTTGCCGCCTCTTCATCAGACTCACGGGCATCCACCCAGCGATCACCTTCAGGAGTGGTTTCCTTCTTCCAGAAAGGCGCACGGGTTTTCAGGTAGTCCATGACAAACTCACAGATCTCAAACGCCGCTTTGCGGTGAGCACTGGCCACACCAACAAAAACAATTCTGTCACCCGGCTGAAGCTGCCCGACCCGGTGAATCACCCTGATGGCTTGCAGTGGCCAGCGTTCGGCGGCTTCATCAATAATGTCCCTGAGTGACTTCTCTGTCATACCCGGATAATGTTCCAGATACAGTCCTCCCACATCGTCCCCGAGGTTTTCATCCCTCACCAATCCAGTGAAGGTCACCAAAGCCCCGGTACCGGTATTGTCGCTGAGCTGATCCTGTTCAAAACCCGGATCAAAATCATCCTTCTGTATTGAGATCATGATCACCCTCCGGTGACCGGAGGAAAGAAGGCAATTTCGTCGCCTTCTTTTATTTCAAAATCCTTGCGGGTCATAGTCTGGTTCAAAGCCACCAGGGTACTTGGGTCTTTAACGACTTC
>NZ_JAHHPR010000420.1:0-1630 GCF_024606255.1 Endozoicomonas sp. SESOKO3 | reverse complement strand
AAGGCCTGCAAGAATGTTTACGCCCTGATTGATCACAAAAGCAAATTCCACACCGACAACAACAGCCACTTCTAAAGGTACCCATGAATGAGAGGGCGAGCTTAGAAGAGAGTCTTTGCTGTTCAGAGCCAGTTCGTAACCAACCAGCAGGTGGAGGGCGTAGAGCCATTGCCACAAAAGCGACTCAATCAGGGACGTTTTCATCCCGTAACTGTATGGTCTGTATCGCTTTTTATCCGATGGCGAAGTTGATCCTATGTAACAGTTGTTGTCGTTAATCTCTGACGGGTTGCCCGTCAATGAATGCCAGTCACCTTTTACAAAAAAGACCTGTTTTGGAGAACCTTCATCCTTTTGAAGCTCGATAATAAAATGTCTTGACAGCGCTTTGGCCTGGCTGACGAGAAACAACGACAGTAGCAACAGCAGTGTCTCAAAGAGTATGTGTTTATTAATTCTATCCTTGTTTTCTGTTTGACAGTGAGGAAGGATAGATCAAGAAAAGCACGTGAAGTAGTCGGCGTCAGATCAAGGACTGAAGTGATCGCCCTGTTCCAAATCGACAGGCTTACGTTTTCGATGTCTTCTTTTGTGGTCCGTTAGGGCCTGAGCGTTCTTACAGCCCTTGCCGCATGGCTGCAGCTGGCCATCCTTCCCGACCACTGTCTCCTGACAGGTTTGTGGACCGGAATGATATCTTCTTTTGTGAACCGACAAGGCCACAACACTATCGCAGGTCATCTCGCATGGCCGCGTCTGACCATCCTGCCCGACTACGGGCACGTGACAAATTTGTTGTCCACTGTGGTATCTGGCTTTGTGATCCAACAGGTATAGAGAATTCTTGCAGACAAAGCCGCATGGTAGCCGCTGGCCATCATCCCCGACCACTGTTGTGTCGCAGATTTTCTGCCCACTGTGGATTTTTCTTTTGTGATACGTCAGGTTGCGAGCATTTCTGCAGGCGGCTCCACATGGCCGCTTTTGTCCGCCCTTCCCGACTACCATCACGTTACAGGTTTTGTGCCCGCTGTGGTATCCACTTTTGTGATCCCACAGGGCTTTGAGATTCTTACAGACCTTTCCGCATCGTCGCAGCTGGCCATCTTCACCGAACTCCATCAGATCACAGGTTTTTTGATCAGTGTGGTATTTACATTTGTGTGCCAACAGGGCTTCAACATTCTTGCAAACCATCCCACATGGCTGTTGCTGACAATCCTCTCCAAACACCATCACTTCACAGGTTTTTTGCTCACGGTGAACTCTTTTTTTATGATGTTTGAGGGTATTAGCATTCCTGCATACCGTCCCGCATGGCCGCTGTTGTCCATCCTCCCCATCCACTTCCACGTCACAGGTTCGCTCTCCGCTGTGGAATTTGCTTTTGTGATCAGTCAAGGCGCAGGCATTTCTGCAAGCCTTCCCGCATGGCTGCTGTTGACCATCCATCCCAACCACGGGTACGTCACAGGTTTGGGGCCCGCTGTGGCTTCTGCGTTTATGATCTCTCAGGGCTCTCATATTTTTGCAGACCTTCCCGCATGGTTGCTGCTGACCATCCTCCCCGACCATGGGTAAGTCACAGGTTTTTGGCCCGCTGTGGTATCTGTTTTTGTGATACGAAAGG
>NZ_JAHHPR010000040.1:0-4029 GCF_024606255.1 Endozoicomonas sp. SESOKO3 | reverse complement strand
TTGATCAGGTCTGATTCAGACAGGCCAACGGCATTGGCATAAGGTGTCAGGGTATCCTGAACATTGGTCAGGAATGCTGCCGTCCTGCGGCCGTTTTCAAAGGCAATATCGTCAAGAACGTAGTTGGCGATCACAGAAGCGGCATACTCCTTCATGCCGGCAAAAGATTCTTTCATGCCTGCCGGGCCATTGGTGGTCACGGTCACAGGAGTAAAGGCACTCTGCATGAATTCCTCAGCACCCTTGTCGGACAGCATCTGAACAACCTTCCTGAACTCAGGCACCCTGACGCCGTGTTTATAGCCAATGAAGTGCTCAAACTCATCCACCAGCTGATAACCATCGACACCTCTGACGGCCTTCATGTAGTGTTCCAGTTCAACCTTGCTGATCAGACCTTCACGCAGCAGAGTGATGATCCTGTGACCACTGGCAGAATGAGTAGCGAAGTATTCCGAGAAGCTTTTCAGGCCCTCTGGTTCATGCTCAATGAAGTGAATGGCTGCTTCACCTATGCCGTGGATTTCATCGTCGAATTGTTGTGCCCCGGTGTTCATGTAAATTCTCGCCCGGCTCGCCAGCATCTGGACTTCTTCCAAAGGATTCAGAGACTGATCTTCTGCGAGCTCGAAGGTGAACGTCGCCTTAAGGTCTTTGAAGACTGCTACAATCCGACTGGCCTGATTAAAGGGCAGATTGTCCCCGGCCAGGGCCTGCAGGCGAATCGGCGCAAATTCATCGTCCAGGTCAAAAGTCTGAAGATTGGGTATCGATTTACCGTTTAGTTCTGCCGATTCTGACAGGCCAATTACGGCTTCCAGAGCCTGTTTTTTGAGGGAGTGCGACTGCATGTAGGCGTGCAAATCGGCCAGTATTCTTGCCTGCCCCGGCGTGTACTGGAAGGGACCACCTTCATTTTCGGCGGCTTCCTCCGCAGCATGCAGCACTTTCTTTAATTTATCTATTTCCGATTTCCTGACTTCTATTTCTCTGTTCAGAGTGTCCTGTTCCCCGGTCAGCTGCAGAATCTTGCCGCCACTACCATCATCCCCTCCCAGCTCCAGCTGTTTGTTTCTCAGGGCGTCAACCCGGTCAGTATAGTGGGCAGTAGGGTCTGGCTTGAGGCCCACGTTATCTTCAAGGTCTCTAAGAGTCGCTAC
Source organism: Endozoicomonas sp. SESOKO3 (assembly GCF_024606255.1). Classification (NCBI taxonomy): domain Bacteria; kingdom Pseudomonadati; phylum Pseudomonadota; class Gammaproteobacteria; order Oceanospirillales; family Endozoicomonadaceae; genus Endozoicomonas; species Endozoicomonas sp. SESOKO3. Next base: position 2,869 of record NZ_JAHHPR010000040.1, on the reverse strand, counting down.
ATGAGCTTCCAGGTCTTCTTGTGCTTCTGATATGACTGCTCTTTTTTGTTTCAGGACTAATGCCTGCACGTCTCTTTCGTCTTCAAGTTTGGTTTTAGCTTTCGGATCACTGTCTTTGGAGTGGTCGATCGCCTGATTTATAGTATTCAGTTCCTCTTGTGCTTGCTTTTCTTCATCCTGTGCATGGGTCATTTCCATTACTCTTAAAGCGTGCTCATGAAGGAATTTCGTGACCTGAGCGTACTTTCTCCTGGTTTCAGGCAGTTCGCCCGCTGGATAATCAACTTCATCCTGACCATAAGTGTCCGCGTGGGTCACAATGGCATTAAAGTAATCCTCTTCTGTCAGCCTGTCAGGGTCACCGTCAACAGAGATTTTCAGTTCTGATGTGGTAGCTTTCAGTTGTTGAGCGATTTCATATTGTTTCTCTGAATCTTCTCCATGTAAAAGATCTCTGATGTCGTTTACTCGCTCTTCAGTGGTTTGCTTGTCAACCGGTGTCAGGCCTAAATTAGCCTGAAGTTTTTTCATTACCTGATCAGGCGTTGTCTTGTCCTCATCCGTGATTGGGTTAACGTCAGCAGGACCGGCAGATATCTGTCGTTTGCGACGAACGTTCTCCAGCTTGCGATAAGTAGCCTTCAGCTCACTTTCAGCATCTGCTACTGCTCTTCTGGCTCTGGTCACCTCACGATCAAGAGTGTATCGGGGTTTGGGGCCCAGGCGGGCTATTTGCCTGTCAAGTTCAGCATCGATAGCTTCGATACGCTCATGAGTGTCAGGCTGACCCGCTGTGTTTGCTACTGCTTCCAGCTCTGCGAGCTTTTCTAAAATACGATTGACCTGATCATCTATTGGGGCATCATCTCTATAGTCCTCAATGTTGAGTACGCGAGCAATGTGATTGTTTTTATATCTTTTGACCCCTTCTTCATCGACAGAGAGTGAGCCTACCAGAGGCTTTAACGTCTGGATTCTGTTTATAAGAGAACCCTTTTGTTCTTCCAGACTGGCGTCTTTTATTAAATCTACTTGCAGCTTTTCGGCCAGTTTAGCAACGGAATCCTTACCTCTTTCTATGGCAGCGAGGTTTTTACTCGTGGCGATGCCCAGCTCGTCCTCTGCAGTTTTGAGCATGCTTGTCTGCTGTGCCAAGACTCGTTCATCTGCGTCTTCGACAAAAAAGGTAAGAAGCTCATGAAGCTTTCCAGGTTTTGTCCCCGTTGTTTCGTAATTGGACGTGAACTTTTCTTTGCTGAGGGCATTCTCTATATCATCCAGTTTTTTTTCGGTGACATCATCGCCGTCGAGTATTGCACGAATTCTGTGAAGTCTTTCTCTGTTGTCATCACCTTCATTGACTTTGATCTCAAATATTTCTTCTGCAGTCTTCAGTACCTTCAGCGCGTCTTCCTCAGCTCTCTGCCTGAATTTTGTGATGGATGTCTGTAACGCCTCAGAAATGGCGTTGCGTCGGTAATAGACATCGTCCTCTGCACCGAAATCATCCATCTTCAGAGCTTTCTCCACGGCGCCCAGTTTCCAAAGTACTTCCGGTTTAACTATGTGGCGTGGTGTTCTGAGGCTTTCCAGTTCTGCTTCCAAATCTGCTGGCTTCTTCAGCTTAAACTTAATTGCATACATCTGTTCTGCGGGACGAAGTCTTGCAATATCTTCTTCTTGACGAGTATTCTCTTCGCGAAGTGTTTTAATCTCGCTCTGTTGATCATCACTCAGTTTGGTTAGTTTTTGTGTTAAGGCATTTAGTGATTTGATCTTCTCGACCAGAAGTTTATGCTGTGTGTCAATATCTGTATTGTCATCAAAATCCGGCATGTTTAAATGTGAGGCGATGAGTGCAAGGCGAGCTTTGGTGGCTGCTGCTTTTTCAGCCTCTGTGCGGGTGGTGCTTTGTTGCTGAACCGTTTGTTGATTGGCCTGTTCATCCTGCTGCCTGAGGTAGCTGGGGTGGTTGACGTGCTCAATGTGTTCCTTAATGGCCCGGACACGAGCCTTCAGGTCAGCTTTGTCAACCGGGACCAGACCACAGCCTCTTTCAATGGGAGCAAGAATTTGCTCTGGATTCGCTCCTTCCAATAATGTCTCATCCTGAATTAGCATGGGCCCAAGAACATTGTAAATCAGATCGTTTTCATTGACTGGAGTAATACCTGACCGGCCTTCAATGGCCGCCGGTTTTGCCTTTGCAGCTTCTTTACTGGACCGTCCTGTTGCGTCTAATGTCTTATCTATATTTGGAACGGGCCCATTAGCGCTGTAACTCAGATCCTCTTCATTGATCGGAGTAGTACCTGATATGCCTTCAAACGCCGCCGGTTTTGCTTGTAAAGCTTCTTCATCAGATGTTTCTGGTGCGGTATAGGTTGCGATAACCTTTGAACGCATGTCATTAATTTTCTCCAAGAGACGTCTGGCTTGCCCTTCTGGTGGCTGGGTATCATCCCAGTCATCAATGCCAAGCATTGCTGCCAGTTCAGAGTTGTAAGTCTTTCTGGCCTCCAGTCTGGCATCATGGAGTTGTTGTTCCAGCTTTGGAATTTGTTTGACTTCCTGATCAAGTTTCTGCTTCTGGCTTTCCAGTTCTTCCATGTTGCGTCGAAGAGTTTCATACGCAAATTTAGCGTCTTGATAGCGATATTGTGTTTCCTGCTTTTCCTTATCACTGGCGTCGGCTCTTTCCGTTGCTTGCTGCAGTTGATTTTTAAACTGGACGAGTTTGGCTTCTTTTAGCTGAAGCTCTTCGAGCTTGTTATCCACTTCAATCAGCTGTCTGGCCAGGTCACGCCGGATTTTGTCAGCAAAATCTTCGTCATTGTAAATAAAATCGTTCATTAGTTTGGAGATACTG